>JBFKNO010000087.1:0-9479 GCA_041629275.1 Nitrospiraceae bacterium | reverse complement strand
TGCGGCCGGGTCTTGCGTACAGGAGAGCTGGGAGTCGGCCATGGCTGCGGGACAGCGGGCGTTGACGGCGAGAGACTACGCGCGTGCCGAACGAATTTTTTCCGCCGCCCTCCTCAAGGCGAGGGGCGGGGGCGCCGACGATCTCCGCGTCGCGCTTACCCTGACGTCTCTAGCCCAGGCCTATGAGGGTCAGCGGAAATTCGTCGACGCCGAGCCGCGGTACCTCGAGGCCTTGCGAATCCTGCGGAAAGTCCGGGGGGCGGAGCATCCCGACGTCGCCGCGATCCTGAACAATCTGGGCGTGCTGCACCGCATGCACGGCCAGTTCCCGGAAGCCGAGCAGTACCTGCAGCGGGCTCTGTCGATCAAGGAGAGGGCGCACGGGCCTTCCCACCCCGATGTCGCGCTGACGCTGTCGAACCTGGCGCAGCTCCACGTCGCCAAGGGCGAGTACGAGACGGCGGCGCCGCTCTACGAGCGCGCGCTTGGGATCTATGAACAGGCCTATGGCCCCGACGACCTTCGCGTCGCCCGGACACTCGATGGGTACGTCACGCTGCTCCGAAAGATCCATCGTGATCGCGAGGCCGAGCAGCTCCAGGAGCGTGCCGACGCCATTCGCGCGGCGCGCGCAGCGGAATGATGGAGGAGGCATGGCTCAGAAAGACCGGCGGGGACCGTTGCTCTTCGGACCGCCGTCCGCGCTGGTCGCACGGGCCGTCGGTGTCGTGTGCATTAGCGTCGGGTTCGTGCTCGGCATCGAGGGCTTGGCCGAGCCGGAGTCGGCCTATCTCCGGACCGCCCTTGCCCTCATCGTGACCGGTCTCTTGGCGCAGCTCTACGGCATGTACGCGTCGATCCGACATCGTCGAGCTCGCGAAAGGCAGAATGGAGGGTCGACGCCGGGAAAGGGATCCGGGTGACGACCGTGCCGGGCGGGCCAGCGGAAATCGCGGAGAGGGACCCGGCGGCGAGTTTCAGGGCGGAGCCGCCGGGTCGTCGGCGGGATGTCAGGACGCGGCCATTAACGGGCGTTTGTCCATGGTCGGGACGCCCTGATGTCGGTCAATGATCGGGTCCACGATCGCGCCGCAGTTCACGCAGCGCAATGTCCAGATCTCGAGCTCCAGGTCTGCGCACCACTCGGGAACCATGAATCCCTGACAACGGCGACATATCATCGCTGCACCTCCTGGCTGCGTGGCGGGTCCTCAAAGCAGGACCCCGGGATCTCATGTGCCGGAGGGTAGCAAGGTCAGATGAAGGTCGGATTAATCGAAGATTAGAAAAGTTTAATCTTCAGGAAGTGGGTGAAGAGTCAGGAGTGAGCGGTCAGGAGGCAGAAGGCAGAAGGCAGGAGAAAGAAGACAATCATAGCGAACGGCATCGACTTAATGCTTCGGACCTGGAACGTGGAACCTGGAACGCTTCTTATGGGGCCTGCCAGCATGGCGCGGAGAGACTCTCCGCGACACGCGCGAGCTCGCCTTCGAGGTCGACCAGCGCCGGTCCCGCCTCGGCGAGGTTCCCGCTTTTGCCGATCAGCTCCAGCCGTAGCGCGAGCTCCTTCGCCTGGTTCGCGCCGAATCCCGCCACCGAGCCCTTGAGGCCGTGGGCCACGCGATGGGTTCGCGGAGCATCACCCTGGGCGACCGCCACCCGCAGCTCCGTGAGACGCTGCGGATAGTCCTGCAGGAAGATCTCCACCAGCTCGGCCAGCAGCACCCGATCCTGATCCACCCAGGTCAAGGCGTGGGCGAGATCGACGTGCGGCCCCGTGGCTTGGGTTGCGGGGTTGCCCGAGTGTTCAGACATGACGTGGTGCCCTCGAGGATGGCGCGGCATCGGACGCGCGCCGGCTTGCCGGACGCCCTGGTCCGTTATCGGCTGTCGGGCACAGGACTTGAGCGCTGGACGGCGCACCGGTCCCTTCCTCACCTTTACACCGTCCGTTCATCCCCGTAAGATCCCCGTCGCAGGGAGACCAGAAGGATGACGCCCCACTACAGCGAGCACGGGCGCCTGTGGGCGCTCGACCCCAGCGTGACGTTCCTCAATCACGGATCCTTCGGGGCCTGCACGCAGGTCGTGCTGGAGGCCCAACGCGCCCTGCGGGACCGCATGGAGGGGGATCCGGTCCAATTCTTCAAGCGGGACCTGGAGGGCTTGCTCGATCAGGCGCGGACCCATCTGGCCGCGTTTGTCGGGGCGGACCCACAGGGTCTGGCCTTCGTGCTCAACACGACCACCGGCGTCAACGCCGTGCTCCGGTCCCTTTGCCTCGAGCCCCGTGACGAATTGCTCGTCACCACCCATGCGTATCCTGCCTGCCGCAACGCCCTCGCCTACGTCGCGCAGCGCGCCGGAGCCAAGGTGGTCGAGGCCGCCGTGCCCTTTCCCCTCGGCTCGGCGGAGGAGATGAGCCGGCCGGTTCTGGACGCCGTGACGCCCAGGACACGGCTGGTCCTGCTGGACCATGTGACGAGCTCGACCGGATTGCGCATGCCGGTCGAGCATCTGGTCCGCGAGCTGAGCCGTGCCGGCGTCGAGACGCTCGTCGACGGCGCGCACGCCCCCGGCATGGTCGACCTGAAGCTGGACGCGCTCGGCGCGACCTACTACGTGGGCAATTGCCACAAGTGGCTCTGCGCTCCGAAGGGCGCCGCGTTTCTTCATGTGGCCCCGCACCGCCGCGCCGATGTCCGTCCCCTTGCGATCAGCCATGGCGCGAGCTCGCCTCGCACGGACCGAAGTCGGTTCCACCTCGAGTTCGACTGGACCGGGACCATGGATCCCTCACCCTGGCTGACGGTCCCGGTAGGCATCGACCTGCTGGGCTCGCTGCTCCCCGGTGGCTGGACCGCTTTACGGGAGCGCAACCGGTCCATGGTGCTCGAGGCGCGGCGACATCTCTGCCAGGAGCTTGGCCTCAAGCTCCCCTGCCCGGACGATCTGGTCGGCTGGCTGGCCGGGATCCCGCTCCCGGAGGGGACATCCGTTTCGCCTCGGGGCTCCTGGGAGCGGGATCCTCTCGAACAGGCTCTCTTCGATCGGTATCGCATCGAGGTCCCGGTCAGCGCCTGTCCGTCGCCCCCGGGCCGGCTGCTTCGCCTGTCGGCCCACGCGTACAACGACCCTTCGCAATACGCCTACCTCGCGGAATCCCTCAAGCAGCTACTCTCCTTGTCCGAGAGCCGACCCTGATCTTTGGAGACCGGCGCCCTCTCCGTTGCCCCTCCAAGAAAGAAGGAGAGGGGAAGGTGCCTCAGATCAAGCCTCGAATGTCTCGGGTCGCGCAGTAGGTCCATTTGGATGGGGCCGTTCCGGTGCGGGCATCAGAAAAGGCCGCCTTCGACTGTGCCGCCAGCGGGGACGGGTCCCCTCCGTAAAGATTCCATCAAGTTTACCGAAAGATGTAATGGAGCAGGGCCATCGCTGCCTGCCCGCCCGGCGGGGCCACGCCGGGCCGATGCCTCGGCCGAACGAAGAGCCATGAGTCAAGACATCTCACCGAAGGTGATCGTCGTCAACGACGACCCCGTGCAGCTGCACATGACGTCCGGCCTCCTGGCGCGGGACGGGATGCGCGTCGTGCGCTGTATGTCAGCGGAAGAGGCGCTGAAGATCCTGTCCAAAGAGCGGCATTTCGACGCCATCGTCACGGACCTGCACATGCCCGGCATCGACGGGTGGCGCTTCTGCCGCCTGCTGCGATCCCCGGAATACGCGGCGTTCAATCATATCCCCATTCTGGTGGTCTCCGCGACGTTCTCCGGCGCCGATGCCGAGCAGATCACCACCGACCTCGGCGCGAACGCGTTCCTGCCGGCTCCCTTCGAGGCGACCACCCTCCGCAGTTGCATGCACAAGCTTCTGGAGGGGAAGGCCCCGAAGGCGACGCGGCACGTGCTAATCGTGGCGGACGAAGATCGATCGGCGCTGGCGTTGAAGAGCGCATTCGAGGCAAACGGCTGCGCGGTGCAGGTGGTGCGCACGCCGCACGCCGCGCTGTCTAGCTTCCAAGCCCAGGCGCCCGAGGTCGTCGTGCTGGACTACGATCTGGCGGGCCTCAGCGATCACGGGTTGCTGCGCGTCATGAAGGCGCCGGGCTCGTCGACGGCCGCGGTCGTCATCACGAGCGACCCGGATCCGGCGCGGGCGGCCGAGTCGATGCGCAGAGGCGCCGATGCGCATGTGCGGAAGCCCTTCGATCCGGAATACGTCCTCACGCTCTGCGAGAAGGCCCGCCGCGAGCGGGCCCTGCTGCGGATCGAGGAGTTGCTCGAAGAGCGGACGATCAGCCTCAGGGATTCCGAGGCGCGGTTCCGCTCGCTGGTCGAAGGCATCGTCGAGATTATCCTCGTCTGCGATCAGAACGGCATCATCGCACACGTCAACGAGGTGGGGGCGCAACGGCTGAAGTGGGGCTCCGATGAGCTGATCGGGAGGTCGCTGCGCACGATCCTGCTGGATGACGAGCCGCACCAGAACGCCGAGGCCCTGTTGACGGCCGGCGAGGGCACCTGCGTGGAGACCGCGTACTGTGCGCGCAACGGGCAACGGATCGATGTCGAGGTGAGCCAGCGCCCGATCATCTTCAAGGGGCGGCCGGCGATCATGACCGTCGCGCGCGACATCACCGACCGCAAGCGCGCCGAGGAGGAAAAATCGGAGCTCGAGGACCAGCTTCGGCAATCGCAGAAGATGGAGGCGATCGGCACGCTGGCCGGGGGGGTGGCGCACGATTTCAACAACCTGCTCACGGTGATCATGGGGCACGTGCACCTCCTCAAGATGCGATGCACGTCCGGCGACGCGACCTACGAGGACGCCGCGACGATCGAAAAGGTGGTCTATCGGGCGAAAGCGCTGACCGACCAGTTGCTGGGCTTCGGGCGCCGCGGCAAGCACCAGAACACGCTCGTCGACGTGCGGAGCACGGTGCGCGAAGTGATGTCGTTTCTGGGCCGGACGTTCGACAAAAAGATCGTGCTGAGGGAAGACTCGGGAGCCGAGCCCGCGACCGTGCTGGGCGACCCGGGGCAGCTTCACCAGGTGATCCTGAACCTGTCCGTGAACGCGCGCGATGCAATGCCGGACGGCGGGACGATCATCTATCGGGTCGAGGTCATCCACCCCGATGAGACGTTGAGGAAGAGACATCCGCAGCTCATGGCCGACCAGTACATCCTGCTGTCCGTGAGTGACACGGGGTGCGGCATCCCAGACCATGTCAAGGAACGCATTTTCGAGCCCTTCTTCACGACCAAGGATGCGCGGAGCGGCAGCGGAATGGGGTTGGCCATGGTCTACGGCATCGTCCACAACCACGGCGGCGCCATCGAGGTGGAGACCGCTGTGAAACAGGGGACGACCTTCAAACTCTATTTCCCCTTTGCCGCGCACCAGGAGCGGCCATTCGAGGCGAAGGCCCCGTCCGACCTGGTGGCGGGGTCGGGCAAGATCCTCCTGGTCGACGACGAGGAACTCGTGCGCAAGGTGGCGGCGACGCTGCTGAAGCACCTCGGCTACGAGGTCGCCACTGCCTCGGACGGCCGCGAGGCCGTCGCGTATTACCGCGAGCACGCCCAGGAGGTCGCCCTCGTCGTCCTCGACATGATCATGCCCCGCATGAACGGCCGGGAATGCTTCCGGGCGCTGCGCGGCATCAACCCCAACGTCAAGGCGGTGCTCGTCACCGGCTACGACCAGAATCACGCCGCGCAGGAGCTGCTCGACGAAGGCGTGCAGGGGTTCATTCAAAAGCCCTACGAGCTGGCGGAATTCTCGAAGATCGTCGCCGACGCGATCCGGGCGCCCGTCAAGCCCGGCCTCGCCGCGTCGCTCTGATCCCCCTCCTTTTTTTCCGTTACAGCCTCTCCGCGCTGGTTGCGGCCTGGGCGGCCTCGTGCCATGATGGCGACCGTTCGGCCTCGCCCGGGCTAGGCCTCGGAGTGCGGGCCGGCGCGCGCCTGTCATGAAGATCGCCACCTTCAACGTCAATTCCATCCGAAAACGTCTCGAGATCGTGCTGGATTGCCTGGACAGGCACAAGCCCGACGTCCTGTGCCTCCAGGAAACCAAGGTGCAGGACACGGAGTTTCCCGTCCTGCCCTTCGTCGAGGCGGGGTACCACGTCGCCTATCGTGGCATGAAGGGATACAACGGCGTGGCCACGATCAGCCGGGTTCCCCCGGACGAAGTGGCCGCCGGGCTCCACAAGGGGAAGGACGGGGACGATGTCCGGCTCCTGCGCGTGGTCATCAACGAGATTGCCATCGTCAACACCTACGTGCCGCAGGGCTACGAGATCGATTCCCCGAAATACCAGTACAAGCTCAAATGGTTCAAGCGGTTGCGTGCCTATTTCGCGAAGCACCTGTCTACGGACCGGCCGGCCGTCTGGTGTGGAGACATGAACGTGGCGCCCCGTCCCATCGACGTGCACAGCCCGGAGAAGCATCTGAAGCATGTCTGCTATCACGAGGCCGCGCGCGAGGCCTACCGCCGGACCGCCTCCTGGGGATTCGAGGACGTCTTCGTCAAGCTGTATCCGGAGCGGCAGCAGTATACGTTCTGGGATTACCGGAGACCGAGCTCAGTGGAGGCCAACAAGGGGTGGCGCATCGACCACATCCTGGCGACGCCGCCGCTGGCGGCTCACTGCCACCACGCCGAGGTCGATATGGCGCCGCGGCGCCGGCAGGACGCCTCTGATCATACAATTTTGTGGGCCGAGTTCTCGGTCTAGAGCCGAAGCAGTCACCTTCGTGATGGAGTGGCGCTCAAGTTGCGGACGAGGGCGACCGATAGAATTCGACAGGGTGAGGGCGGCGAACCCCGCGTCTCATCCGTCAGCGCCACGGAGGCGCGCAGCATCAGAGGTGCTCCATGCTCACCGGTATCTACGCGTCGTTGTCCGGACTCCACGGCTTCGGAAAGAAGCTGGAGGTCACCGCGAACAATGTGGCGAACGTCAATACCGACGAATTCAAGAAGTCCCGCGTCGACCTGATCGAATCCTCGCCGGCCGGTCTCGGCGTGCAGGCGACCGTTCAGCAGATCAACACGCCGGGCGTCCAGATCCTCGAAGACACGCCCCAGGGGCCCCAGCTCGTCGAGCAGTCGAACGTGGACATCGGGGAGGAGATGGTGAGCCTCCTGATCGCGCAGCGGGGGTTTGAGCTCAACGTCGCCGCGTTACGCGCCCAAGACGAGGCCTTGGGGACGCTGGTGAACGTCATCGATTGATATCCCCCGGCGCCACCGGCCCGGCTCGTTACTTCGAGGCGACGCGCTGGACTTCCGCAAGGGTCGTCTCTCCCGCCAGGACCTTCCGAACCCCGTCCTGAACCAAGGTCGTCAGCCCTGTCTCCATCGCGCGCCTGAGAAGCGTCCCGGCGGGCGCCTTCGCTTGAATCAACCCGCGGATCTCGTCGGACCCGATCAGGAGCTCGTAGAGAGCCACCCTGCCTTTGTAGCCCGTCCCTTTGCAGATCTCGCAGCCTGTGGCCCGGGCCAGGGTGCACGCGCCCTCCTCGGGGCGTGCCGGTCGGTCCCGGTGGTCGGCACCAGAGGCCGCGACGAGCGCGTCGAATTCCGCTCGCGACGGTCGGTAGCGTTCCTTGCACTGGAGGCATAGGCGCTTGCACAGACGCTTCGCAAGGATGCCCAGGAGCGCGTCGGCAAAATTGAATGGATCACATCCCAGATCGAGCAACCGCGTCACGGTCTCCACCGAGCTGTTGGTGTGCAGCGTGCTCAGAACAAGGTGGCCGGTCAGCGACGCCTCCAACGCGATGTCCGCGGTCTCACGGTCACGCATCTCGCCGATCATGATCACGTCGGGATCGGCGCGCAGAAACGCCCGGAGCGCCGCGGCGAACGTCAGCCCGATCTTGGGATGCACCTGGACCTGGCGCAGCCCCGGCTGCGTGATCTCGATGGGGTCCTCCGCCGTCCAGATCTTTCGTTCGCGGGTATTGATGACCTCGAGAAGGGCGTGGAGCGTGGTCGTCTTCCCCGATCCCGTGGGGCCGACGCAGAGGATGATCCCGTAGGGCTTCTGGGCCAGGCGGGTCAGGTCTCGCTGCATCGGCGGAGCCAAGTCCATGTCGACCAGCGGAAGGGGCCCCTTGCCGGTCAGGATGCGCAGGACCACGTCTTCGTCGCATCCGCCGGTCGGGAGCGTGGCGACGCGGACCTCGACGGCCTCACGGGGGGACAGGTGAAAGCGTATCTTGCCATCCTGCGGTTTCCGCTTCTCCGCGATGTCCAGGTTCGCCATGATCTTGAGGCGCGAGATGAGGGCGTGGCGGCAGAGCGCGGGCACGGCCATGTGGGGAAAGCAGGTCCCGTCGACCCGGAGCCTGACGACCGTGTCCTGCTGGGCGTTCGGCTCGATGTGGATGTCCGACGCCCCGAGCTGGTAGGCGTCCCGGATGATCTGATTGGCCAAGCGCACGATGTTGTTGTGGGACTCATGGACGGCGACCGGCCCCTCGGTCCCAATTCGCTCCGGTCGATGCTCTCTCCTGAGGTCCTTCAAGAGCCGCGCCACGCCGGTCTGTCGGGCGCTTCCCGTCGCGGTCGCGAGGAGGCGTGCGATGTCCCGGCGGAGCGCCACGACGAACTGCACGGCCAGGCCGGGAAAGGCTCGGTGAACATCCCCGGACTTCTCCAGGTCACCAGGGTCGTCGATGAGCACCTGAACCGTCCGGCCCTCCCGCTTGAGGGGCAGCCAGAAATGGGTCCGGAGGTACTCCGGGCTGAGGGTCCGTACCAGCTCGGGGTGCATCGAGGCCTCCTCGCTCGAGGAGAGGACCGGACGTTGGTAGTGCTCGCGCAGGCACTCGCGCAGCACGTCCTCCGACAGGTGATGGCTCTCGATCAGGACGGACTCGAGGTCGCGCCTGTTCCCCCGGGCCTCGCGCAAGGCAGCCTGGAGATCCTGCTCGGTCAGCTTCCCGCGCTCTGTGAGCCCATGAAAGGGTGTTCGCTCATGGATCGACGATCGCTTCATGGCTTCCAGGCGCCCTTGCAAATGTGACACCGTGATGCAGAGACGCCAGTCGCCAGTAGACTCGTCACTCGCTCGACGAGTCCGGGTCCGTCCGCATCTCTTCGGGTACAGACTGTACGAGGCCGGATACAAGGAGCGGGTGCGAGGGCCACGCCCGTCATTGCGAATCGCGGAGGTTCGGGCCCCGCACTTGCCGAGCAGCCGCGGTCGGTCCCGTTGCTCTTCTGCTGCAACGGGACCGGACGGCGAGGACTGTCCGAAGCTGCGTGCCCCTTCGGGTTGCACGCAGCGAGATCCGCAGCCGAGCGCCTGCGAGGCGTAGTGCGGTCGAACCGGAGCGCTGAGCAGGACAGGCGTGGCCCCCGCACCCGCTCCTTGTATCCGGCCTCGTACAGTCTGTACACGAAGAGATGCGGACGGACCCGGACTCGTCGAGCGAGTGACGAGTCTACTGGCG
>JBFKNO010000086.1:0-9507 GCA_041629275.1 Nitrospiraceae bacterium | reverse complement strand
GCCCTCCTCTTCGACAAACAGCGGCTCTACGAGATCGGCGAACGCCATCTCGTCGACGCCAAGAAATATCTCTACGCCCACAATCAGGAAAAGGATGACGAGTTCAGCCGGGACTATCGTTATCACTTTCCTGAACCCGTTGACAAAGCGAAGTCCTGAGCCAGATGGCCCCGTTCTTTTTCGCCTATTTTTCCCTCGCGAGCATCATCGCGGGGGTGCTCACCGTTGGGCTGAAAAATCCCGTCCACTGCGGGCTGGCTTTGCTCGCGCTCCTGCTCCACGTGTCCGGTCTGTTCCTCCTGCTCAACGCGGAGTTCATCTGGGCCGTTCAGGTGATCGTCTACGCGGGGGCCATCCTGGTCCTGTACCTGTTCGTGTTGATGCTGCTGAATCTCAAGACCTCGGAGCAGTATCTTCACCGGCATTTCCTGTGGTTCCTCGGTCCCGCCGTGGCCGGTGGCATCTACCTGATCGTGCTGATGGTGCTCTCTCCATTCGAAGGGGCCAAGGGGGACGCCCCGCCCGACTTGATCGTGTCGAGCGGGGGCACGTTTGCGGTGGGGATCAAGATGTTCAGCGAGTACTTGTTGCAGTTCGAAATCGTCGGGGTCTTCCTGCTGGGGGCGATCATCGGAGCCATCGTCCTCGCCAAGACGCCCCGGCAAACAGAAGACAGGACTGAGTGACGAGGACTGAGGACTGAGATGTACCGTTCACTCATCATGCATCATCGTGCTCGTGCTGAAGGCCGACCGTTTTTCCTCTCTGTCCCCAGTCCTCAGCACTCGTTACTCTTTGTGGCTCAGTCCTCAGCCCTCAGTCCTGATGACTGATTCTATGGTGCCGCTGTCTGCATATGTAACCGTGAGCGCGGTGTTGTTCGTGACCGGGCTCATCGGCGTACTGATCCGCCGCAACTTCATCATCGTGCTCATGGCGGTCGAGATCATGTTGAACGCCGCGAATATCAATCTCGTGGCATTTTCTCACTATCTTGATTCGATGGCCGGCCAGATCGTCGCGCTCTTCATCATTGCCATTGCCGCCGGGGAGGCGGCCGTCGGCCTGGCCATCATCATCGTCGTGTTCCGCGGGAAAATCTCGACGAACGTCGATGAAATGAACCTATTGAAGTGGTAAGGTGCTCGACCTTCTCGTTCTCCTGATTCCGCTGTTCCCGCTGCTGGCCGTTCTCCTCAACGGTCTGCTCGGGTCCCGCTATTCCCACGAGGCCGCCCATCGGCTCGCCTGGGGCTCCGTGGGGCTGTCCTTCCTGTGCGCCATCGCCGTCTTCGTCGACACCCTCAAGACGGGGCAGATTCGGGAGGTGGTCGCGTACCGTTGGATCTTCGGCGGCGACCTGACGGTCAACCTCGCCTTCCTGATCGATCCCCTCACCTGCATCATGATGCTGGTGGTGACGGGCGTCGGGTTTTTGATCCACCTCTATTCGGTCGGCTACATGCACGGGGAAGAAGGGTTTACCCGCTTCTTCACCTACATGAACTTGTTCATGGTCTCCATGCTGCTGCTGGTCATGGGGAACAACTACCTCGTCCTGTTCATCGGCTGGGAAGGGGTGGGGCTCTGTTCCTACCTGTTGATCGGCTACTACTACGATCGCGTGTCCGCGGCCAAGGCCGCCACCAAGGCCTTCGTCGTGAACCGGATCGGGGACGCCGGCTTTTTGGTGGCGATCTTTCTGGTCTTCGTCCACTTCCGGACGCTGGACTACACCCAGGTCTTCGCGCGGGCGGACACGCTCAGCGTGGGCATGGCCACGGCCATCGCCATCTGCCTGCTGATCGGCGCGATCGGCAAGTCCGCGCAGATTCCGCTCTACACCTGGCTGCCCGACGCGATGGAGGGGCCCACGCCGGTCAGCGCGCTGATCCACGCCGCCACCATGGTGACGGCCGGGGTCTACATGATCGTACGCAACCATGTGATCTACGACATGGCCCCCGTGGCGATGACCACGGTCGCCTGGATCGGAGGGACCACCGCGCTCTTCGCTGCGACCATCGGTCTGGTGCAGAACGACATCAAGCGGGTCCTGGCCTACTCAACCGTGAGTCAGCTGGGATACATGTTTCTGGCCTGCGGCCTCGGCGCCTATACCGCGGCGATCTTTCACCTGATGACCCACGCTTTTTTCAAGGCTCTGCTCTTCCTGGCTGCCGGATCGGTGATCCACGCCCTCGCGGGCGAGCAGGACATTCGCAGGATGGGAGGCCTCAAGCGAAAGATCCCGTGGAGTCACGGCGTGTTCCTCGTGGGCACCCTCGCGATCGCCGGGCTTCCCCCGCTGGCTGGGTTCTGGAGTAAGGACGAGATCCTGGCACATGCCTTCACCCAGGGACGCTACGCGCTGTACGGGATGGCTGCGCTGGGCGCGTTGCTCACGGCCTTTTACATGTTCCGGCTCACCTACCTGACGTTCTATGGCTCGTCACGCGTCGACCCGAAGGTCGCAAGCCACATCCATGAATCGCCGGCAATCATGCTGGGCCCCCTGGTGGTCCTGGCCGGGCTCTCGATCGTCGGTGGATTCCCGGGCGTCCCGCCGCAGAGCGGCTGGTTCCATCACTTCCTGGCCTCCGTCACGACCGCAGCCGACGCCGTCCACCATGCCGGCCTGACCGAGGAGCTGATGCTCATGGGCGTTGCCACCGTGATCGCGCTGTTGGGTTGGGGCCTCGCTCATTATATGTACCGGTTGCGCCCCGATCGCCCGGCGCAGTGGAGCCAAGGGGCGCCTCGGGCGTACAACCTGCTGCTCAACAAGTACTACGTCGACGAAGCCTATGACGCCACCTTCGTCGAGCCCACGAAACGGGTCGGCACGCTCTGGGACTGGGTGGATCGCAACGTCATCGACGGCGCCGTCCGGTCCGTCGGCGGCCTCACCCAGGCCGGGTCGGCGGGCAGCACCTGGATCGAGAAACACGTCATCTACGGGCTGCTCAACGTGATCGGCTACGCGAATCACCTGGCTGCATGGTCGTGGCGGAAGCTGCAGTCCGGCATGGTGCATCACTATGCGGCCATCATCGTGGCGGGCCTGTTCTTGCTCGTCCATCTCATGTTCGCGCTGTGGACCGGGTCGGCCATGGTCGGCTTCGCGCTGAAATAACGAACGATGACCGAAGAATTGCAAATCGGGTTCCCCCTCCTCTCGGTCCTGCTCCTGCTCCCGCTGGCGGGCGCCCTCCTGATGTGGGTGATTCAGGACGAGGATCTCGTCAAGAACACCGCACTCGGCATCTCGATCATCGAGTTCGTGCTCAGCGCGATCATGCTGTTTCGTTTCATCCCCGATTCCGCGGCCATGCAGTTCACCGAGCGCGCGCGATGGATCCCGCCCCTGGGGATCAGCTACCACCTGGGCGTCGACGGCATCAGCGTCCTCTTCGTGGGGCTGACCGCGTTCCTGACCCTCCTCATCGTCATCTACTCGGCCGATACCGTGCGACAGCAGGTGAAGCTGTACTTCATGACTCTGCTGGCGCTCGAGACGGCGATCATGGGGATCTTCCTGTCGCTCGATCTCATTCTCTTCTTCGTCTTCTGGGAGCTGATGCTGATCCCCAGCTACCTCCTGATCAAGCTCTGGGGGCCCGGCACGGACCGGCAGTACGCGGCGCTCAAGTACGTGCTCTACACCCTCCTGGGCAGCGTCTTCATGCTCGTCGGCATCGCCCTGCTCAATCTGAACTACCATGACTGGGCCGTCGCGCACGGCATCCAGCCCGATTACTCCTTCGACATTCTGGATCTGTTGTCCGTCCCCATCTCCACCGAAAAACAGCTCCTGATCTTCTGGCTCATCTTCCTGGGTCTGGCCTTCAAGGCGCCCATGTTCCCGTTCCACACGTGGCTGCCGGACGCGCTCCTGGAGGGGCCCATCGGCATGGCAGTCGTGCTGGCGGGCGTGAAGCTGGGGACCTACGGGTTCTTGCGCCTCAGTCTGCCTCTCGTGCCCGACGCGGCCAAGCACGAGACGGTCGTCACGATCATGATGGCGCTTGGGTTGATGGCCATCATCTACGGCGCGATCGTCGCCTTGATCCAGCCCGACTTCCGCCGCTTGCTGGCCTACAGCAGCATCAGTCACCTCGGATTCGTGGTGATCGGCGTCTTCGCCCTCAACTTCCAGGGGGTCCAGGGCGGCCTGCTCACCATGATCAATCTGGGATTCAGTACGGCCGGACTGTTCTTCCTGGCGGGGTTCCTGTACTCGCGCTGGCAGAGCACGCATCTGTCCAGCTTCGGCGGCGTGGCCAAACAGCTGCCGCTCTTCGCGGCGTTCCTTCTCATCATCGGGCTGGCGTCGATCGGACTGCCCGGCACCAACGGGTTCGTCGGCGAGTTCCTGATCCTGTTGGGGGCCTTCAAAGCGTACTGGGTCTACGGCGCGATCGCCGTCCTCGGGGTGATTCTCAGCGCGGCGTATTTCTTGTGGTACTACGAGCGTGCGATGTTCGGTCCGCTTTCGGAACGCGTGAGCCGGGCGATCGGCGACCTGCGTGCGCCGGAACTGATCATCGCGGTCTCGCTCTGCGCCATGATTTTCTGGATCGGGCTCTACCCGTCGCCGTTTCTGCGTATCATGAACGGCTCCGTGCAGGCGCTCGTCGAGCGCGTAGCCCAGGGTGCCGTTCCGACGACGGCAATCGCGTCGCGAGTGGAAGAAGAGTAACGCATCATGGATCCTTACCTCCTGCTGATCATTCTCTTCGCGCCCTTCGTGGGCGCCATCGCGCTGATCTTCGTCTCCAACCGGCAGCCGCTGCTGGTGCGGGGCATCGCCGCGGTGTCGGCGGGGGTCTGCCTCCTCTGCTCCTTCCGCCTCTTCTACGCGTACGACCCGGATGCGGGCGGGTTTCAGTTCATGCAACGCTTCGTGTGGTCCGAAGAGCTGGGGATCGCCTTTTTCCTGGGGGTGGACGGCATCGGCACGCCGCTGGTCCTGGCGTCCTCCATTCTCCTCTTTGCGGGAATCTTCATCTCCTGGCACATCGAGGACCGTGCCAAGGAGTTCTACATTTTCCTGCTGATCCTCGCCGCCGCAACGATCGGGGTCTTCATGTCCCTGGATCTGTTCTTCCTCTACTTCTTCTACGAAATGTCCGTGATTCCCATGTACCTGCTGCTCGGCGTCTGGGGCAGCCACACGAAGGGGTACCTGGAGATGACGGATGCCGAGGGGAAGCGGAAACGCGACCATGTCGGCTTCATCATGAACTTTGCCGCCAACAGCAAGGAATACGCGGCCATGAAGCTGACGCTGTTCCTGTCGGCGGGCGCCGTGGTCGCGCTCATGGGCATTCTACTCATCTACCAGTTCTCCGGGTTGCACACCTTCGACATTCTCGTCCTGCGCGAGCAGGCGAAGCTGTCCGGGACCCTCTCCTGGGTCATCTGGCTCCTGGTCTTCTTCGGCTTCGCCTCCATCGCGCCGATCTGGCCGCTGCACTCCTGGTCTCCGGTAGGACACGCCGCGGCACCTGCCGCGACCAGCATGTTGCACGCGGGCGTGCTCATGAAACTCGGGCATTTCTCGATCATTCGCGTCGCCTGGGAGATCCTGCCGGACGCGACCCGCGAGCTGATGCCCATCGCCGCGGTCCTCTGCGTGTTCAGCATCATCTACGGCGGGTTCGTCGCCTACTACGCCCGGGACACCAAGTACGTGATCGGCTATTCCAGCTCGAGCCACATGGGATACGTCTTCCTGGGCATGGCCGCGCTCGACTACATCAGCCTGACCGGGGCGGTTCTCTACATGTTCGCGCACGCGCTGGCGACCGGGATGCTCTTCGCCATGGCCGGCTGGGTCTACGACCAGACGCACACCCGGGACATTCCCTCGCTGGGCGGCCTCTCGACCCGGATGCCCTTCGTGGCCGCATGCTTCATGGTGGCCTGCATGGCCTCGATCGGCATGCCGGGAACGGTCAATTTCATCGCCGAGGTCATGATCATCGTCGGGGCGTGGAACAAGTACCCCTTCCAGGTCATCGTCGCGGTCGTCGGCATCGTGCTCACCATGGCCTACCTGTTCCGCATGATGCGGGGCGTCTTCTACGGACCCATGGACCACCAGTACAGCCATGCGCACGACACGGTGGCCTGGGTCGACCGCGCGCCCTTGCTCATCATGATCGCCTGCAGCATCGGGTACGGCATCTTTCCGGGCCACTTCTACGACGTCATCCGCTCCGGGGTCGACCCGCTCATCTCCAGGATCATGGAGCTGACCCCGCTGGTGACGCAAAGCTCGGGGATACTCACACCATGAAGTCGGTTGGATCAGTGCAACACGTTGAGGGGGTGCTCCGTCATTCCCGCGAAAGCGGGAATCCATCCTTTCCACCACGGAGAAGGAGCAAGATGGATCCCCGCTGAACGCTGCGGGGAGGAAGGAAGGACTGACTACCGTGGCCCAAATGACGGAACTGACTCAACTGATCAGAGGATTCGAGATTGAGCAATGACCTTTGATTTGACCATGTCAATATCGGATCTCCTGCTCCTGCTCCCGGAGATCCTTCTGACCCTGTGGCTCTGCGCGGTCCTGACGGTCGACTTCACGGTGCGCCGCCTTCCGCAGCAGCAACTGGCCTATCTCAGCGTCGCGGGCCTCCTGGGGGTGATGGCCGTCCTCATCTGGTTCAACCAGACCGGCATCAGCGGCACCCTGTTCGGCCAAATGTTCGTGCTCGACGGCCTCGCCCTGTTCTTCAAGATCTTCATCGTGGGCGCCACCGTCGTCGTCATTCTGGTCTCGGTGGACTACGTCACGCGCTTTCACTTCTTCCGGGGCGAATATTACTTCCTCGTGATGATGGCGACCCTGGGCATGATGTTCATGGCATCGGCCAATGATCTCCTTTCCCTCTTCATCACCTTGGAGTTCTCGACCTTCGGGTTCTACATCCTGGTGGCCTATCTCCGGGACGATCTGGCCTCGAACGAGGCCGGGCTGAAGTTCTTCATTCTCGGCGTCTTCGCCGCGGGGTTGCTCGCCTACGGCATCAGCCTCGTGTTCGGTGAGACCGGGAAGCTGGTCTTCGCCGACCTGGCCGGCGCCGAGCCCACCGCCGGGCTGGCGATCGGGTACCTGCTCATCTTCGGCGCCCTCGGCTTCAAGATCGGGGCGGTCCCCTTCCATTCGTGGATTCCCGACACCTACCACGGCGCCCCCACGCCCGTGACCGCCTTCCTGTCGGTCGTCCCCAAGGGTGCGGCCTTCGCGGTCCTCCTCCGCCTGCTCTTCGTCGCCCTGGCGACGTTCAAGCCCGCGTGGGTCCTGCTGATGGTCGCCGCCTCCATCCTGAGCATGACCTACGGTAACATCGTCGCGATCGCGCAACGGAACATCAAGCGCCTGCTGGCCTATTCGGGCATCGCGCAGATCGGCAACGTGTTGATCGGCCTGGCGGCGGGGACGAAGATGGGGAGCGACGCAATCCTCTTCTACCTGCTGACCTACCTCTTCGCCAATCTCGGAGCCTTCGCGGTGGTGATCGCGGTCGGCAACGCGATCCAGAGCGACGAGATCGATGACTACAGCGGGCTCAACCGGCGCTCACCCTTCCTGGCGTTCGCGATGCTGGTGTTCCTGCTCTCCCTGGCGGGCGTGCCGCCGCTGGCGGGGTTCATCGGCAAGCTGTACATCTTCGTGGCGGCGATCAAGGAAGAGCTCTATACCTTGATCGTGGTCGGCCTCATCAACGTCGTCATCTCCATGTATTACTACCTCGTCGTGGTGAAGAAGATGTACATCAACGAACCGGTCGAGCCCACGGCGCTGACCATCTCGGCCCCAATGAAGACCGCGGTGTTCATCGGCCTCGTCGGGACCCTCGCGCTCGGGATCTACCCCCGCCCCATCATCAATTGGATCGTGGATGCCACCCTCATGTTCTCCCAGATCGTCGCGCCCGCCGCGTCACTCCCCGTCAGCACTCTACCCTTCGGCGGCTGACACGCCGGTCCAGAAAAGGGGTCGGGAGTCTTTTTCGCTCCGGAAAAGACTCCCGACCCCTTTTCGCCTACTCTCGAGGCACAGGGCCTCTCGCCAATTGCGTCGTGTGCATGTATAATAGTTGCCATAGATGCTATGGAGAGATGCCATGCGAGAAAAAGTCTCTACGTTCGACGTGCGGCAGCGGATCGGCGACTTGTTGAACCGGGTCGCCCTGCGGCACGACGAATTCGTCATCGAGCGCAAGGGGAAGCCCCTGGCCGCTCTGGTTCCAGTCCAGCGTCTCGAGCAGATGCGCCGTTTCGCCCGCCGCCACGGGCTGGCTTTCCTCGAGCAGCAGAAGGGCGGGCCCTTGACCGAAGGACAGGCGATGGACCTCGCCCTCGAGTCACAAGCTTGGGCCCGCAAGCGGACCCGGAAGCCCAAACGCGGGACGTCATGACCGGTGCCGCGCGCGGTTCTTGATGCGAACGTCTACGTCAGTGCCCTCCTCCAGCCAAATGGTCCTCCTGGCCAGATCGTGGAGCGGTTCCTGACCGAAGGCGCGTTCGAGATGATCCTGTCGCCCGCCATCCTGGAAGAGGTGCTTCGCGCGCTCGACTATCCGAAGGTTCGGAAAGCGATCCGCGGCACGATTCAGCCGGAGCCTTGGTTCGAGGATCTAGTCGTCCTGGCCGACCTGGTTGAGGGTGACGCGGATGTGTCCGGGGTGTGTACGGATCGGGACGACGACAAGTACCTGGCTGCGGCCGTCGAGGGGCGCGCTGATTTTGTGGTCACCGGGGATCAACGCTTTCTCGTCGTCGAGACGTACGAGGGTGTACGGATCGTGACACCCCGTGCGTTTCTTGAATTTCTACGCTCCCGGCGGGGAGAGAAGGGGACATTTTGATTTTCGCCGAGTAGCCCCGCCTGCTCACCACCCACGGCACCGCCGGGGTTGTCACAAACATTTGACCGTCCGCTTTTCCACTGTCGCGGCTAGTACCCTGACACTCCCGAGATTCACTGGCGTCGTGCTCCCATCTCGCCTTTTTTCCCACATCGCCCCTTTCGCCGTGTGAGCGTCCGGCGGGTGACGAACAGCTGGCCCTTCGACGAAGCTCCCCCTCACCCCAGCCCTCTCCCACCAGGGGAGAGAGAGTATCAGGTCCAGCCCTCTCGGCTGGCCCCCGAGCGAGATCAAAGAGGCGCCATAAGATGGCGCAGCTACACCATACATGGCGGCAAGTGGGACGGGGGGGTCCTCGACTCCGCTTCGACTCGCAGCGCTCAGGGTCGCTCGGGGCGGGCGCCAGGGCCCCGGCCGACGCTCCGTTCGCGGAAAGGCTGTATTGGACAAGAGCGGGACTGTTCCCTTTTCCGGCAAAGCAAAGAGGCGCCATGAGATGGCGCAGCTACAGAAGGGCCAAACGGGCGCCCTTGTGCATACTCTTGCCTTCATTCGCCCTACCTCCCTCCTTCACCAGCTCCCTGGTTTTTCGCTGAGCGCACGAGCCTGTCCGGACCTGGCG
>JBFKNO010000085.1:0-9522 GCA_041629275.1 Nitrospiraceae bacterium | reverse complement strand
CGCCCCAGCATTCCCGTCGGACCGGGCGATCGGCACATGGGCCCGCTCTCGCGAATGATCTGCGATTTCTCCAATGGCCGCATCAAGGCCTACCTCGACGGCGGCCTGAACCTCATCGATGTCAACGACGTGGCTGCCGGGATCTGGGCCGCCGCTCAGCGTGGAGAAATCGGCCGCTGCTATCTGCTCGTGCACGAGAACTGGACCATTCTCGACCTCTTGCGATTCTTGTCGGAGCACGTGGGTCGTCCCGCGCCCCGCTGGCGCGTACCCTATGGCATTGCGCTCCTGTTCGCGCACCTCGAGGAGTCCATCCGAACGCACGTCCTCACCGGGCATCCCCCCATGGCCACGGTCACGGGGGTGAAGCTCACAAAGCGCACCTTGCACTTCAATGGACAGCAGTCGAGAATCGGCCTGGGCTTGCCGCCCCTTCGCGACTGCCGTCCAGCCCTTGTGGAAGCGATCAACTGGTTTCGCGCGTCAGGTCACATCGGAACGCCCTGCAAGGTGCCCTAGGATGGAGACCTCCGCCCAGTTGGTCATCCTGCCAGCTTCTCCCGCCTCCAATGTGCCGGACGCACCGGTTTCGCCCGGACAGCTGCTCTTCGGCCTTCCTCTGATCCGCCGGAGCGTGCTCTCCGCCGTTCGTGCCGGCATCGATCGGGTCCTGGTGATCACGCACGAACCATCCGAGATGAAGCAGGTCCTCGATGGAACCCCGGCGGCGGTTGTGTCTTCACAAGAGCCGATCACGCTCAACCCCGGCCGCGTCCTGCTCCTCGCCGCCCATGTGCTTCCGGACTCCCAATGGTTGAAGAGGGTCGTGGGCCTGCCGTTGGAGCCCGAGCAATTGTATAAGGACGGCGATCTGGCGGCCGTCATGGATCTGAAAAAACCACAGACCGTGGCTCTGAAGGAGGGATCGCCCTATTCCGCCCGAGGTCTTTTCAAAACGCTTGATCGGGAGCTCCAAACGAGCGCCCTCCCCCAGGATGCCAAAGGGAGGTATGTGCTGGCCTCCCCGAGTGATATCCGGCTGGCGGAGGACTGGCTGATTCAGCGGCTGGTCAAAGAGACCGAGTCCTTCATGGCCCGTCACTTTGAACGGAAGATTTCGCTGGCTCTCTCCCGCCGACTCGCGTCCACGTCCATCACGCCAAATGCGATTACCCTCTTCAGCCTTGCGATCGGCTTTCTCTGCGCTCCGTTCTTCCTGTCAAGCCAGATCCCCTACCAGCTTACCGGGGCCATTCTGTTCGTCTGCCATGCCGTGATCGACGGGTGCGATGGGGAGTTGGCGCGGTTGAAATTTCAGGAGTCACGCTGGGGAATGATTCTGGATCTCTGGGGAGACAACGTGGTTCATGTGGCGGTGTTCTCCTGCATGGGGATTGGCTGGAGCCTGGCCGCGCAGGCGACCTGGCCGTTGCTGGTTGCGGCAATGGCCATCGTAGGGACGTTGGGGGCGGCCTCGATCGTCTACCGACAGAGTGTCCGGTGGACCACCAAGGGAATCCCCGCGTTCACCTCGGTCGTCCAGTCCCGGGCGTCTGCGATCGAGCGCATTACGGATGGGCTCGGCAATCGGGATTTCATCTATTTCGTCCTGCTGCTATCGGTCTTTGGCAAAGCCCACTGGTTTCTCCCCTTCGTGGCGATCGGCAGCCCCATCTTCGCCGTGGTCTTGCTCTACCTCTCCCGCAAAGAGTAAGCCGAGAACAAAGTGACGGCTGGGGTCACCGTCTTGCTCCCGCCATGGCGTTGTTGCATAATTCACCAATCCGAACATACCGTGATCCATCCGGGACGGCTGCCGTCCCGGGGGAGTCGCCACGCCGCCCATGCCGTGTCGTCGATCCCCAGCGTCAACCCGCCTCGGACCACCGGGTCTCCAGCGCCGTTGCGTGAAGTGTGAATTCGTTTCCAGAAGGCCGGCGTCCCTCTTATCCTCAGATGGGACGACTGCCAAGAAGAGGGGTGCCCGATCACGCCACAATCCCCATCAGCGGGGATAGGGCATTGTCCCGGGGGTGCACGCATGCAAAAGACACGCATCATCTGCACGATCGGCCCGGCCACGGAATCCTACGAGATGTTGCAGAAGATGTACGAGGCCGGCATGAACATCGTGCGGCTCAACATGTCCCACGGCGACCACGACTCCCACGCCAAGGTCATCCAACACATCAAGGCACTCAACAAGAATGTGAAATTTCCCATCCCCATCCTCCTGGACACGCAAGGCCCGTCCATCCGCACCGGGGACCTGTCCAACGAGCTCGATCTGAAGCAGGGCGCCATCGTGTCCGTCACCACACGCGGGCCGACGGACGTCGAAGAGAGCTCCATCCACATCGACTACGAGGACTTGCTCGAGGCCGTCACCGTGGGGGACAAGATCACCGTGGACAACGGCCTGATCAACCTCGAGGTGCTCGAGAAAGAAGAGCGCGTCATGCGGTGCCGCGTCCTGGACGGCGGCCTCTTGAAGAGCAAGCGCCATGTCAATCTTCCGGGGATCCGCGTCAATCTGCCGGCGATCACGCACAAGGACACCAAGGACATCCTGTTCGGCCTGGAACGGGAGGTGGACTTCATCGCCCTTTCGTTCGTGCGCGAGGCCGGCGATATCCGGCAACTCAAGGCGCTCATGGGCGACAAGGTCGGGAAGGTAAAGATCATCGCGAAGATCGAGGACCAGGAAGGGGTCCGGAACCTGGAAGAGATCATCAAGGAATCGGACGGCATCATGGTCGCGCGTGGAGATCTGGGGGTGGAGATCAACCTGGAAGACCTGCCGAACGTCCAGCGCACGATCGTGAGGCTGTGCGCCGAGCACGGAAAACGCGTGATCGTGGCGACCCACCTCCTCGAATCCATGATCCACAACCCGCACCCGACCCGTGCCGAGGTCACCGACGTCGCCAACGCGATCTACGAAGAAGTCGATGCCGTCATGCTGTCCGGGGAAACCACGGTGGGGAAGTATCCGGTGAAGTGTGTCGAGCACCTGCGCAGGATTGCGCTCAAATCCGAGACGATACCCGGATTGCAGTTTGCGAAACACTTGCGCGACCCGGGAAACAAGCAGCAGCTGGCGGCGGCGGCCGTTCAGCTCGCCGAGGGGGTCAAGGCCAGGGGAATCGTCGTGATCACCAGACGGGGGCTCATGGCCGATCTCGTCACCAACTGCCGTCCGTTCTCCACCAACATCTACGCCTTCACCAACATGAGCCAGCCGCGACGGACCATGATGCTCAACCGCGGTGTCTTTCCGTTCAAGATCGATTTCAGCGCGGACCCTGAAAAGACGCTGCAAACGGCATTCCGGATCCTGAAGGACCGTGAACAGTTTCAGGTCGGGGACAAGGTCGTGATCATCTCCGACGTCCTGGCCCAGCAACGGGTCGACTCGATCCAGATTCGTGACATCCCCGCGGGCGACGTCCAGGCCGAAGCCTCCTAGGCCGCGTGGACCACCAGTCCCGCGCTCAGCTCATCCCTCCAGGAGGCTTCGGAGCATCCAGGCGGTCTTTTCGTGGACCTGCATCCTCTGTGTCAGGAGATCAGCAGAGGCTTCGTCCTTGGCTCGCTCTACAACGGGAAACACCGAGCGCGCGGTCCGGACCACGGTTTCGTGCCCTTCGATCAGACCCTTGATCATATCGGTGGCCTTTGGGACCCCGATTTCCTCCCTCACGGAGCTCAGCTTTCCAAACTCCGCGTAAGTCCCGGGCGCCGGAACCCCAAGGGCGCGAATGCGCTCCGCGATGAGGTCGACGGCCAGCGCGAGCTCGGTGTACTGGGTCTCGAACATCGTATGGAGCGTCTGAAACATGGGCCCCGTGACATTCCAGTGGTAGTTATGCGTTTTCAGGTAGAGGGTGTAGCTGTCCGCGAGAAGACGCGACAGGCCCTCCGCAATCTCCTTTCGGTCCTTTTCGTCAATCCCGATATTGGGTTTCATATGACGTCCCTCCCGTTGAATTCCCCGGTTTGAGCTGCGAGTTTGATCGATCTACCTGCCGGATTCAGGTCTGCGCGACCCCCGCCATCTCCGGCACGGCGGCCCGAAGCCGATCGTCCACCGTCTTCCAGTCGATGTTGGCGAAAAATGCGTTGACGTAGTCGCCCCGCTCCGAGGGCTTGAAGTCCAGCAAGTACGCATGTTCCCAGACATCCATGACGAGGATCGGCACGAAGCCGGCCACGGTGCCGTGCTCGTGAAGACTGATCCAGTGGTTGCTCAGCCGACCCGCCGCGGGGTTCAGATAGCAGATGGCCCAGCCGACCCCGCGCAGCTTTCCCACGCTCATGAAATCCGTCTTCCAGAGATCGTACCTGCCAAAGCTTCGTTCCGCGGCTTCTCGGAAGGCCGACTGGCCTCCGGGATCGCCGCTGCCGCCCCGGGTCATGTTGCCGAAATAATACTCGTGCAGCACCATGCCGTTGTACTCGAAGCCCAGCCGCCTGGTCAGCTCGGAGTAAGCCGGCATCTCTTCCTGATCCACCTTGCCATCCTTGAGGATCTCACCGATCTGCTCATTGAGCTGATTGGTGGCGTTGACGTAGCCTTCATAGAGCTTGAAATGCATGGACAAGGTCTCATCTGAAATTCCCTCGAGGCCGCTCAAGTCGAAGGATCGTGCCTTGTATGGTTGCGGAGTCTTCATGAATAATCCCTCCTTGTCCGAAGCTGTTCGCGGCTCGGGGATTCAGCGGATAAGTGTCAACCGCCGCTCGCTGTAACCCCACGTTACCACGCGTCTGCATGAGCGCGCACCAGGGTTTTCCCGGGCTTTTGTTGGCGAGCCGCCTCTCTGGCCGCTTGTCCGATGCCTGCACGGCGTGACACCCTCTGCGCTCCACCAAGGTCACACCCATTTGACATAGGGATCGATCCGAAAGTGCCTGAAATGTCGATGGCTTGTATGCGCGTGGCTCAGGTTTGTGGACTCTGCCCCATGGAATTCGGATGAAACCTTGGACAACAGCGGCCTTTCCCTGGTGATCCCGCGCGAGGGCGGCGTTATTAATAGGAGTGTGGCCAGCAAGGCCTGAAACCCACGACCACATGAGAGTACAAAGGGAGGCAAGCATGGAACTGGTGGTGATCGGAGTCCTGGCGGTCGTTTTGGGAATCGTCGGCATGGCTGTGATGGTGAGGGGAAACCCGCCGTACAGTCTCTCGGAGCTCAGGAACAAGCGCCGCGCCTCCAACAATGGATCGCGCAGACGGGTATAGCTGATGCACCCTGGCATTCACGTGGCAAAGGCTGGAGGGCCCATCACGAAACCCTTGGCGTTCTTGAGCATGCTCCAGATGCTGTTGTTAGCCGCTGCTAGCGCCACTGCCGCCGAGCAGGTCGATCGAAATTCGGTCATACTCAAGGAGGTGCGGGTTCTCAAGAACGCCAGGGGTACGCCGGTCGCGAAAGAACTCGTATATGCCGGCGGCATCGGCGGCAATTTGGCATCCAGCCCCAACGCGCGGCCATTGTCCGCGCTGAGAGAGATACAACCCTTGACCGGCAAATTTACGCTGACCGAGGACGGTCTCGTGATCGTCGTGAGGAAGATTCCGATCGTCGTAGAGAGCATTGGCGACCGTGTGAGCGAACCTGCTGCCGGTAGATGGGAATTCTCAATTGGTGATGCTCGCTCCTACGCAGACGCCGTTCATGTCAGCACGGGCGGTGATCTCGACATCATTTATCAAAGCACCGGCATGAGACAAGGCGATCAAGACTCAGTGCTGCACTATGGCCTCGGCGGCAATCCGCATGCTGTCAGCCTCTCCAGACAGCGACTCGAGCAGGCCTTCGCCTCACGGACAGCGTCTCGGCCCAAGCCCACTCTCGACTACGAGCCGGCGGACGATGTCATTCTCGTTCAAATTCAGCTCACGCCGGAGGGTCTCCTCTTCCAGCCGATTTTTGATTATGAGGTCGTGAAGTAGTATCCTGCGCCGGGGTTCCAAACACTTCCCAACCCTGCCGGACGATGAAAAAGTCCCAGCTTCCAACGAAACTCTGCGCCGTCTGCAAGAAACCGTTTGCCTGGCGGAAGAAATGGCGGAAGGTGTGGGACCAGGTCCGATGCTGCTCCCAGCGCTGCCGGAGGAATAGAGGATGACGAAGGGCAATTCCCCCGTCGTGATGTGGTTCCGCCAGGATTTGCGGCTCCGGGACAATCCGGCCCTGCTGGCCGCGCACGAGACCGGACGCCCCATCTTGCCGGTCTACATCCTCGATGACGACCACAGCGGGGAATGGAAGATGGGCGCGGCCAGCCGCTGGTGGCTGCACGAAAGCCTCAAGGCTCTGAACGACAGCTTGGAGAAAACGCTGTACCTCCAGGCGGGCTCAGCGCAAAAGGTCCTCGAGAGCCTGATCAAGGATTCCGGCGCGCAGGCGATCTACTGGAACCGCTGCTACGAGCCCTGGCGAATCGAGCGGGACAAGGAGATCGAGGAGAACCTGACCGACCAGGGCATCGAGGTGCATACCTTCAACGGCGCGCTGCTCTTCGAGCCGCCCACGACTCTGAAGAACGACGGCACGCCCTACAAAGTCTTCACGCCGTTCTATAAGAATGGGTGCCTGGGGCAGGACGACGAGCCGCGCCGGCCGGAGAAAGCCCCCAAGGACCTGGCGCTCGCCAGGCACAAGGGTGTCGCGCTCAAGGATCTGGAGCTGCTGCCCGCCATCCCCTGGCACAAGAAGCTCGCCAACTATTGGGAGCCTGGTGAAGCCGGCGCCCAGGCCCGCCTGGCAGCCTTCCTCAAAAAGGGTCTCAAAGGCTACAAGGATGGCCGCAACCATCCGGCCAGAGAAAACGTCTCCCGACTATCGCCCCACCTGCATTTCGGCGAGATCTCGCCGAACGACGTGTGGTACGCCGCAAAGCAGAAGATGAGTGCCGAAGGCTGGCGGAAAGACGGCGAGACGTTCCTGAGCGAGCTCGGTTGGCGAGAATTCTCCAACAATCTGCTCTTCTTTTTCCCCCATCTGCCGCGAAAGAATCTGCAGGAGAAGTTCAATGCCTTTCCCTGGCGCAAGGCGAAAAAGGATCTGAAGCGCTGGCAGAAGGGCCAGACGGGCTACCCCATCGTCGATGCCGGCATGCGCGAGCTCTGGGAAACCGGCTACATGCACAACCGCGTCCGGATGATCGTGGGATCGTTTCTCGTGAAAAACCTCATGCTGCACTGGCACGAGGGGGAGGAGTGGTTCTGGGATACGCTGGTCGACGCCGATCTCGCCAACAACAGCGCCAGCTGGCAATGGATCGCCGGCTGCGGGGCCGATGCCGCGCCGTATTTCAGGATCTTCAATCCTGTCACGCAGGGGGAGAAGTTCGATACGGACGGAGAATACGTTCGACGGTTCGTCCCCGAGCTGGCCAAGCTTCCGCTCAAGTACCTGCACAAACCCTGGGAGGCGCCCGAAAAGGTTCTGGCCGAAGCCATGGTGAAGCTCGGAGAGGATTATCCCAACCCGATCGTCAACCTCGGCCATTCCCGAGAGAGGGCCCTCGCGGCGTTTTCCAAACTGTCCTGACACCCCTGCCCATTCATCCTGCTCATCGTCTTGGTTAGATCAGGATACGGCTACGTTTCAAGCGAAGGGTGTAGACCCAGGTCATAAACACCACTGCCAGGCCGATGAGCCTGCCGATCAGCTCTCCGGGCATCGAGAAGGCCTGTGCGAGACCATTGCTGGCGTAGGCATACCAGACGCCATTGCAGAGAGAAACACCGAGCAGGAATAAGAAGAGCGTGGCCGCGCTCGCCTTCGACTGGAGCAAGCGGACGGCAGCAACTTGCTCATTACGACCGTTGAAGCGTAGATTCACTTTCCACCTACTTGCCCCACCCCATTCAGGCTCATTCCACAGCACTCAGGTCAACCCCAACACTCCAGGGCCGGCCCGGCCAGGCCAGCATCAGCCCATAACAAAGCGTTCCCACAGCTTCAGCCACTACCCTCGCTAGTTTGGCGCAGACCCCCGGAAGGGGAATGGTGTCTCCGCAAGCCTGCGAATAGACTACGTAGGCAAGCATCTCGCATCGGCGCCGCAGGGACATTTATTTTTGCTGCTCTACCTCCGGCGAGTCAAACAACAGGCCGAGTTATGAGATACAAGCTGGCAAGCGTCTTGACGGTGTTCTTGGCGGTGGGACTTCCCACGGCTGCGAGTCCCGCGCCTGAAGAGGCCCCGTACCTTTTCACGGACCCTCCAGAGGAGATCGAGCACAAACTGCAGTCCGCCCGAGAGCAGCTGGCGGCCAAGCTCATCGAAATAGTTACGTCACAGCCTCGTCCCTGGAAGGTGGCCATCCATCAGATCAGAATGACGAAATTTCGGCTGTCTGCCGGTTGCGATTCCTTTTCGGTCAGCAGCCTCTACCCGGAGGCCCTCAGTTTGATAAGGGACAAGCTGGGTGACTTGGAGGTCAGCATTATCGGTGACGATTTCACGGAGAAGGCCAAAGAGCGCGTCCTCTCACCGCAGGCGAGGATCCTGTGGGACGAACAGGGCATCGTCGCTCCTGAGACAAGCATGAAAGTCGGAGAGGCATCTGGAGCTCGTATCGTCATTCTGTTGGAACCGGAGGAGATCTGGATCTACCCTGATCGGGACGTCGTGCTCGCCGAGGCAAGAGCGATGGATACGAACGCGAACGTGGTGCTTGGAGAAGCGACCGTCAGCGTGGAGCTTCAGCACCATAAAGAGTGCCTGCCATTTCCTTCCCGGAAAAGTCTTCCCCGCAGCTCCTGAATCAAGATTGATTGAAGCGAGACGAGGGCGCAAGCCACCTCGTCCGGCCTCGATCAGCCGGCTTTCTCCCTGCAGCTGCATCCCCTACAGACGCTCATTTACTCCGAAATGCAAAGTTTGTATAGTTTTAGCCGTTCGCGAGATTCGTCAAGAAACGATCCGACTCTCAACCTACACACAAAGCACCAATATGAAAGATCCAACACCCCCAGCCCGCGCAGGAGGCCAGACGATCATCGGGAAATTGTCCGGCAAGTCGATGACGATCCCCGATGTGAACGCGCCGCCCATGCCGAATCTCGCGGCTCCGGGCGTGATCCACAATGGCAAGAAGGCGGAGGACTTCGGCGAGATCGATTCCTCTCGCGGCTATCCGGACGTCCGGAGCTTTCGGCGAAAGTTTGGGCTGCTGATTCCGGCGACGAACACCAGCATGGAGCACGAGCTCTGGAGCATCATCTTCAGGAATCAGAGGCCGGACGGGCTCCAGGGGGTGGGCCTGCACACGGCCAACGTCGTGACCCCGAAGCCGCGGCTGAAGACGGAGGAGGATCTCAAGGAGTACAAGAACCAGTTCCTGGGCGGGCTGAAGGCGGCGGTCGATCAGGCGCTGCTCGCGGAGCCGCAATACCTGATCATGGGCATGAGCCTGGAGCACATCATCGCGGGCATCAAGGAGATCAGGGCGCCGATGGCGGACATCGAGGCTTACGCGGGCCTGTCTTGTGCCACCTG
>JBFKNO010000084.1:0-9550 GCA_041629275.1 Nitrospiraceae bacterium | reverse complement strand
TCTCGCTACCCGCACGAGTTCTCCGGTGGGCAGCGGCAGCGCATCGGCATCGCGCGTGCGCTGGCGCTGGACCCGAAGTTCATCGTCTGCGACGAGGCGGTGTCGGCCCTGGACGTCTCGATTCAGGCCCAGATCCTCAACCTACTGCAGGATCTGCAAGAGGAATATCACCTCTCCTACTTGTTTATTTCCCATGACCTGAACGTCGTCGAATATCTCGCGGACCGCATTGCCGTCATGTATTTGGGCAAGCTGGCCGAGGTCGCCCCGGCCGAGGTCCTGTTCAAGGATGCGAAGCATCCCTACACGCAAGCGCTCCTCTCGGCAAACCCGGTCGCCGACCCCTCGGTGCAGGGGGATCGCGTGATCCTGTCCGGCGACGTGCCCTCCCCCCTCAATCCCCCCCCTGGCTGCCGCTTCCAGTCACGCTGCCCCAAGGTCATGGATGTCTGCCAGCAGGACCCGCCGCTGATCCAGATTGACCACTCCCAGGGTCCACAACTGGTCTGGTGCCACCTCTACTCTTGAAGCTGGACGGTCCGATCCAGCCTAAAGCAGGGGGCCTCTTTTTAGGCCTGCAATCTTTACGAAATATTTATATAATAGGCCTGCCTGACAACACCTAGTATTTAATTTTTAAGGGTGGCGTCGATGGAGCCCGAATTGCTTCCCGAGGGCGTAGCTGTCTCTCTTGTCGGGCAGCACCGCGTTCTACGCACGCTGCCGCCAGGAGCTTCCCATCGGGGTACACGTCCGGAGCGAACGCCCCCCTCTCCGTTCCTCCACGTTCAGCTCATTCGAGGGTGATCGACGTTCCGGCGGCCGTGTCGGCCGCTGGCGCCCGGGGCGCATCTGTGAGCCACTTCACAGACCATGCGACCCTATTCAGGTAAGGAATCCCCGCATCATGCTCGAGCCAATGGACCGGTCTGGCCAACCAATCGACCCGGGCCCGACTATCACGCACGGAGCCGACCAAGGTGTCGAGACGCCGGCAGTGGAGCCCTCAACGCCTGCGCTCTCGTGGATTGTCATGGCTCTCTTGACTGTTTGCAGCCTGGTGAGTTGCGCGGCCCCGATTCAGTATACGCGCCCCATCCACGAGGACAGCACCCGCGCGGTCACGCTCGAAGCCCGATACGGGTATGGGCAGGAGGGGGCGGCGTTCCGATTTGCACACCCGCTCGTCCTCACCGAGGCGCAATGGCAGCGCATCCTCGGGCGGGTGCAGATGGTACGTCGCAATTGGATCATTCAGGTCGGAGCGCCGGGTGCCGGGCCGAGCCCGGCTTTCCGCGACGATGACCGCGCGTACCTGGCGGGCCAGCTCGCGACGGCGTTTGCCAGAGCGAGGCCGGATGAATGGGTGTTGTTCTACCTCAGCCGCGCCGCCGAATCGGGCTTGATCGAGATTACCTCGGGCGGCTTCTTCGTCGAAGGGTCTCGGCTCCATCTGGTGCTCGCCAATCACCGCCTCCCGGCCTCGATGCCCTACGTCGCGACCCAGGTCCGCGAAGACCCGCTTCGCCCCATGGGCGACACGTATTACAGCTTGTCGGCGGGCGAGCACCAGGAGGTTCGGACTCACCATGACTGGCGCTGGACCAAGCCCTTGCTCGAGCACCCGATGGCATTGGTCAGCGATTTAGGCGCCATACTCGATGGACCAAGCCCGGACCGAGAAGGCTCGGACGGCGGCGTAACACCAGGGCTGAGCGAGCCCAGCGAATCGGAGGCCGAACGAAAGTTCCGTACGCTCGACCGCCTCCGCGAAAAGGGGTTGATCACCGAAGACGAGTATGCGCGCAAGCGCCAGGAGCTCCTCAATGACCTTTAACAGACAGCGGTTCGGCGCCTCGATCGCGTCCCGACCGGACACGCCGAGAGTCTGGTCACTATGAAGCCTCGTCGCGTGCTCCTCAGATTCCGCCTCGCACCCGCCGCACGTGCCAGGGCTTGGAGCGTCCTCCTCCTCGGGGGAGTCGTGATGACCAGTGCGTGGCTGGCGAATATTACCGAATCACAGGCGCTTCCGGCCTGGGCACGCAAGTACAACGCGGCCTGCGGCATGTGCCACTTTCCCGTTTACCCGCGGCTGAATTCGTTCGGCCAGCAGTACCGCCGTGCCGGCTATCGGACGCCGATCGAATTCGGCAAGTCCCAGGATTTCACCCAAGTTAACGAGCTTTTTGCAGGTCGCATCCGGGCACAGTTTGCCTACGAGAACGACGAGGGCAAGATCGAGAAGACGGAGTTCCGGTTTCCCGAGGTGGCCTTTTACTATTCCGGTGCGATCTCCAGGAATTTTTCGGCCTGGATCCATGCGACTGCGAATAACAGCACGAATGTCGATCTTCACGGGCATCTCCAGGGCGTGTTCGGGAAGCCCTCCAACTTCTTCAGCTTTCGGGTTGGAAAGATGCACTTGTTGCAGCAGCAAGGCATTGGTGGCTTCGACGTGCCGACCGGCCTCACGACCACGCCCATCAACAATGTGGCGCTCACGCGGACCGGATCGCCGGCCCTCTTCAATTTCGATCAGCGGCAGATCGGCCTCGAGCTGGCCTACGTACGGGGACCGGGGCAATTGCGGTTTCAGATCACCAACGGCCTCGACGAGACAGGCAGCGGTACCAGAAGCCCGGGAGACATCGACCCTGACAAGGACTACCTGATCGCGTATGACCACATTCTCGACGACATCGCCTCGGGATTCACGCTCTTCTACTACAACGGCACGACCCATAGGGTCGCCACGCCCGCAGCCGTCGACCAGGAGTTTAATTTTTGGCGCACCGGCTTCAACGTGAACAAAGTCTTCCCGGTCGCCGGCCTGGGGTTCCTCGAATTGCAGGGCGGATATACGCGGAGCCATGACAACAATCCAGCCGTCTCCATGCTAGGACGAGACATCGAAGGGAATGCGTATTATGTTGAATCCCAGCAGTACATTACCGGCCCGGAACTCGTGTTTTACGAACGCTTTTCACTGATCGACCTTGACCTCGTCCAGAAGGACTCCCGGCGCAAAGATATCACCGTGGGGGTCGTCACCCCCCTGCAAACCTGGCTCAGAGCCACAGCCGAATATACATTGACCGAGAACGACCTGACGGGGACCACCGATCAACTGGCGCTGCTGGAACTGCAGGCGACCTATTAGAGGTCCGGTCGTAAGGAGCTCATGCGCGATGATGTCGAAACGATCCAGTCTCCAAATCGTGCTCCTTCTCTCGGTCTGGGGTCTCTCCCTCCCCGCCGCAGCCTACGAGGTGGACGAGGAGCTGCAGGGCGCGACGGTCAGCGGTCGCGTGACCTTGAACGGGTCGTTCCCCAGGGCCAAGCCGCTGCCCGTGCATAGGGACAGCGCCGTCTGTGGCGCAAGCGTGCCGGACGAGTCGCTAATGATTGACCCTGGCACCCGGGGCATCCTGGGCGTGATCGTCTTCTTGGAGGGTGTCACCAGAGGCAAGCCGCTGCCGGAGGACGGGGCGGCGACCATCAAGAACCTGAACTGTCGCTTCCGCAAGCGCGCGAACGCGGCTCTGGTCGGGAGCGTCCTCCATATCGAGAACCGCGATCCCGTCATGCACAACACGCATATTCGCAAGGAGACGCGGTTCGGCGACACGGTCATCAACGTCGCCCAACCGGTCGGCGCCCCCGTGATCAAAAAGGACCTCGAGGATGTCGGGCTTCTCGATGTGCGCTGCGACGCGCACACCTTCATGCAAGCGTCGCTGTATGTCTTCGAGCACCCGTATTTCACCGTGACCGATGAGCGGGGCGGTTTCACATTGACGCAGGTACCGGCAGGCACCTACCGCCTGAAGCTGTGGCATGAGGTGCTCGGCGCGGAAGAACAGGACGTGACGGTCCCTCCATCGGGGGAGCTCGTACTCGACCTCAAGCTGGAGCGGCCGCGGTGAGCAGCCTCGCGCATCGATCGGGAGACCGGGCTGGGCGTCGGCGAGGATCATGCGGAGGCTCCCCCGAGTGACAGGCGGATGACATCCATGCCGTTCAGGAATTCGCACTTGAGAAGCAGATGGCGGCAAAGCGTCCGTTTCCGGCACGCGGTCTGGCTGTGCGTCGTCATCGTGTTGATTATGGGAGCGGGATCCGGCCTCCTGATCTTCAAGACCGCGAACATGATCCAGCGGGCAGCCGAGGATCGTGGACTCGCCCTTGCCCGCGCCTTCGCGGTCACCGGAGCGACGGCCGTTCTCGACAACCTCTTCCTCATTCAGGAATCCATTCAGAAGTCGTTTCAAGATCCCGACCTGCTGCACATCGACGTGATCGATCGGGACAACATGATCATCGCTTCCAAGCACGTGAAGCGGATCGGCAGCCTGATCGAGGATGAAGATTGGCTCGGCCGCGTCCAACCGAACGAGGAAGTCGTGATCTACAGCGTGGACGCCGACGGCCAGCCGATCCTGGTCATCCTGGAGCCGCTCTTCGCCAAGCGACAGCTCACGGCCTGGCTTCGGGTGGTCATGTCCTTGGCATACGTGCGGCAAGAAATCTGGCACACGGTCGGCCAGGTGCTGGCGCTCACCCTGGCGCTCATCGCCGCAGGCATGGTCGGCGTGCACCTCGTGCAGCGACACGTGTCGAACGTCCTCCAGATCCTGATCGACCAACTGAACGGGGCCCTGGCGGCGCTCGGCGTCTCCCCCCTGACACCAGCCCCGGATGCCCCCCATGAGGCTGCCGCACCGGGGGCGGGGCACTCGGGTCGGGGCGAGATCGAGTTTTTGGCGGATGTGGCCACGCAGACGACGGAGCTCGTGAGGACCCAATCAGAGGCGTTACGGGAATCGGAGCTCAAGTTCCGCTCCGTGACACAATCAGCCAGCGATGCCATCGTCTCCGCCGACGCCGAGGGACGCATCATCTCGTGGAACCGGGGGGCGCGAGCGATCTTCGGTTATCAGGATGACGAGATCATCGGGAAACCCGTCACGACCCTGATGCCGGAACAATACAGAGAGCTCTGCGACGGTGGGCAGCAGCGCGTGCGGGCGGCTGAGAAGCCCCATCTGATCGGGTCGACCCGCGAGCTGCACGGACTGCGCAAGGACGGCACGACCTTCACGCTCGATCTGTCGCTTTCGGGTTGGGAAGCGGGCGGGCAGCGATTCTTCACCGCCATCATCCGCGACGTCACGGAGCGCAAGCTGGCGGAGGACGCCCAACGACGCCTCGTGGCCATTCTCGAAGCGACGACGGATCTCGTGGGTATTGCCGACAAGGACGGTCACACGCTCTATCTGAACCGCGCCGGCCGGACCATGATGGGCATCGATGAAGCGGAGGACATCTCACGGGCCACGATCGCCCAGTATCATCCCGAGCCGGTGGCCAGGCGCATCGCGGAGGAAGGCCTCCCCCAGGCCGTCCGCCATGGCGCGTGGGCCGGGGAAACCGCCCTCTTGACGCGCGACGGACGCGAGATCCCCGTGTCGCAAGTCATCCTGGCGCACAAGGCGCCCAATGGAACCGTCGAGTTTTACTCCACCATCGCGCGCGACATCACCGAACGCAAACGGGCCGAGCACGAATTGGAAGCGTTGACGGTGTCGCTCGAGCAGAAGGTTCAGGAGCGCACGGCCGAATTACAGACGGCGCGCGACCAGGCGGTGATGGCCACCCGCCACAAATCCGAGTTTTTGGCGAGCATGTCGCATGAGCTGAGAACGCCCCTGAACGCCGTGATCGGCTTCTCCGAGGTGCTCCTGGAGCGGATGTTCGGAGACCTGAACGAAAAGCAGGAGGAATATCTCCAGGACATTTACTCCTCCGGCCGACACTTGCTGGCCCTCATCAACGACATTCTTGACCTCGCCAAGGTCGAGGCCGGTCGCATCGAGCTGGAGCTGAGCGACTTCCACCTCCCCTCGGCCATCGAGAGCGCCATAGCCTTCGTGCGCGAGCGCGCGGTCCGTCACCGCATCACGCTGACATCCGAGGTTGATGCCCGGTTGGGAGAGTGCCGCGCAGATGAACGCAAGGTCAAGCAGATCCTGCTGAACCTCCTCTCCAACGCCATCAAGTTCACGCCGGACGGCGGCGCAATTCGAGTCACGGTGAAGCTGGCCGACACCGGAGCAGAGATTGCGGTCAGCGACACCGGGGTGGGCATCACTCCGGAAGACCAGCGGAAGATTTTCGAGGAATTTTATCGGGCAAAGGGGGACCATGTGGACAAACGAGAGGGCACCGGGCTTGGTCTGTCTCTGGCCAAGAAGTTCGTGGAGCTGCACAGCGGCCGCATCTGGGTGGAGAGCACCGTCGGGAAGGGGAGCACCTTCACCTTTGTTCTCCCCCTTGTCCCCCGCCCGCTCGCGCAAGCCACGGTTCAGAACTCGACTGAAACATAGCTTCGCGGCATGAAAGGATTTCACGAAGAACGATAGCGGACCGGTCGCGTCAGTCCACCATCAGTAAGATCGGAGATCGCCCATGCAATCTGCAACCATTCTCGTGGTCGATGATACGCCCAGCAATCTGCGGCTGCTCGTCGACCTCTTGAGCGCGGAGGGGTACACGGTGAAGACAGCCCAATCGGGCCCAGAGGCACTGCAGCGGGTCAAGCTGGACCGTCCCGATGTCGTGCTCATGGATGTCGTGATGCCGGACATGGACGGATTCGAGGTCTGCCGGCAGATACGGCAGATGCCCGAGACCACACTCCTTCCCGTGATCATGGTGACCGCGCTGTATCCAGGTGAGGAGCGCGTGAAAGGTCTCGAGGCCGGCGCGGACGACTTTCTGACCCAACCGGTGAATCGGCACGAGCTGCTCGCACGCGTGCGCTCCCTCCTCAGGGTCAAGCTTCTGCAGGACGCCGTCCAGGCCCACGCCGGCGAGCTGCAGGACTGGAACAAGAAACTGCAAGCGAGGCTGGAGCAGGAAACCAAGCTGGCGGAAGTGGCGCGTTCCCTGGGCGACATCGTGCACGAAATCAAGAACTTGCTCATGCCCATTGTGACCGGTGCGGGTCTCCTCCGGGCCGAGCTCGGCGAGCTCTTCCACCGGCTCCCCGCGAGCGAGGCCGAGCGCGCCAAAGCGAGCGAGCAGCTCTGTGGCGAGATCATCGAGATGCTCAGCAATGGGGCCGAGCGTATTCACGTCGAGGTGAAGGAGATCGCCGATTGCGTCAAGGGGCTGAGCACGCCGTTGCACCTCGCGCCCTGCCAGGTGCACGAGGTGGTGGACAGCGTGCTCAAAACGCTGCAGCTCACCGCGAGCCAACGTCAGGTCGCGCTCCGAACGGAGCGGCTCGAGTCCCTGCCGGCCATCCAGGCCGATCAACGCCGCCTGTTCAACGTCTTTTACAACCTGGTCCACAACGCCATCCCGGAGGTCCCCTCCGGGGGCTCGATCACCATCGGCGGGCAAGCGGAGCCCGATGAGACCGCGCTGCTCCTCACGGTGAGGGACACCGGTCGCGGCATGCCTCCGGAGCGGTGCCAAGACATCCAGCGCGGTCACTTCATCAGCACCAAGGCGGGCGGCACCGGACTGGGGATCAAAATCGTCAAGGATGTCGTCGACGCGCATGGCGGCACCATGACGGTTGAAAGCAAAGTGGGGACGGGCACCACGTTTATTCTACGACTGCTCGTCGATCCTCTCCGCGCGAGCCCGGTACTCCCCCCGAGCGAGGGGGCCGTGGCCCGGATAGCGCAGGCGCACGCGACCGCCGATACCCCGGCGGAGACCGCCCCATGACGGAGCCCCACACGATTCTCGTTGTCGACGACCTGCCGGCGAACCGCAAGCTCCTCACCGACCTCCTGGTGACCAAGGGCTACGACGTCGTCGTGGCGGCCTCCGGCGAGGAAGCGCTCGCGATCGTGGACAAGGAACGGCCGGGCCTCGTGTTGCTGGACGTGCTCATGCCCGGACTGACCGGCTATGAGGTCTGCCGGAAAATCCGGGACAACCCCGCGACGGCGCATATTCCGGTCGTCCTGGTGACCTCCCTCGACCCGGCTGAGGAACGGATCAGAGGCATCGAGGCCGGTGCGGACGACTTCTTGAGCCGGCCCGTCAATCAGGCTGAATTGCTGGCCCGGGTGCGCTCTCTGCTCAGGATCCGAGCGCTGCACGATCAAGTGCAGGTGCAATCCGAACAACTGGCCGAGTGGAATCGCACCCTCGAGCTCCGGGTTCAGGAGCAACTGGCCCAACTGCATTCGCTGCTGGAAGTGAGCCAGCTCCTGACCTCCTCGCTGGAGATCGAGGAGTTGCTTCGACTGATCCTGGCGACCGTGAGCCGGCTCATGGGTGCGGACACCAGCAGCTTGCTGCTCGTCGACCCAGCGACGGGGGATCTGGTCTATCGCGTCCCCGTCGGCCCGGCAGGCGAGCGCTTCCAGGAGCTCCGCCTCAAAGCCGGAGAGGGTGTGGCCGGATGGGTGGTCAAGGAACGGCGCCCCGCGCTCGTGCACGACGCGCAGCAGGACCCGCGGGTCCGTGCCCTGAGCGGCAAGCTCGCCGCCACGGCCCCGCGATCGATCCTGGCCGTCCCGTTGATGGATCGCGACCAGGTGATCGGCGCGCTCGAGGTGCTCAACACGACCAGGCAGCGAGAGTTCACCCAGCACGACCTGGCTCTGCTCACCGGGCTTGCCGCACACGCATCCGTGGCCCTCCGCAACGCCCGGCTCATTACCTCCATCAAGGAGGAGAATCGGTCGTTGCAGGACGAGCTCCAAGAGCGCTACAGGACGGTCATCGGGGAGAGTGCCCCCATGCAGCAAGCCGTCACGATCGCGCGACGCGCTGCGGGAACGTCAGCCACGGTGCTCCTCCTCGGGGAAAGCGGAGTCGGCAAGGAAATCTTCGCGCGGTCGATCCATCGCTGGAGCCAACGCGCGCAGAAGTCGTTCATGGCGGTGAACTGCGTGGCCCTGTCCGACCATTTGCTCGAAAGCGAGCTGTTCGGCCATGAAAAGGGCTCCTTCACCGGCGCGCATCAACAGAAGAAAGGGCTCTTCGAGCTGGCGAACGGCGGGACCGTGTTCCTGGACGAAATCGGGGACATGAAGCCCGACTTGCAAGCGAAGCTCCTCAGGGTTCTCCAAGACCATTCATTCGAGCGAGTCGGGGGTGCACAGCCCATCCAGGTGGATATCCGCGTCATTGCGGCCACCAACCACGAGCTCGAGCAGGACGTCCAGGCGGGAAGGTTTCGTCAAGACCTCTTCTTTCGCCTGAACGTCATCACGCTGACCCTGCCGCCGCTCCGAGAGCGCCGCGCAGATATACCCACGCTGGTGCACTTTTTCGTCGACCGGCATTGCCGGGCCTTGGGGCGCATCCCCATGACGATGTCGAAGGAAGCGATCAAGCTCCTCGTAGGACATCCGTGGCCTGGAAACGTGCGCGAGCTCGAAAACGTCATCGAACGCGCCGTCGCGCTGGCGCCCGAGGATGAGATCGGCCCCGCGGATCTGTTGCTCGGACGGACAACGTTCCGGCAACCGCGACCCGACGATCTCCTGGATCTGCCCTTCCACGATTCCATCGAGGG
>JBFKNO010000083.1:0-9563 GCA_041629275.1 Nitrospiraceae bacterium | reverse complement strand
TCCTCTTGCCTTGCGCCGCTTGCGGCGCGAGCGGCGCAAGCGGCGACGGCCTGTCGGGGGCCAGCTCGACAGAGAAACCCGCCGCATGGGTGTGGCCGCCACCCCCGTGCGCGGTGGCGATGGCGCCCACGTCGGCGTGACCCTCGCGTGACCGCAGGCTGAAGTACCGCCTGCCGTCGCGGTCGTGCCAGATGATACAGAACGGGTGGCCTTCGGAAAGTCGCTCGCCGACCTGGCTGGTCAGCACGGCGCTCTGCACGGCCGGGACGGTCTCGCCTTGGAACGAGACGAGCTCGGCCTCCGCCACGATCTTCCCGACGAGCTCCTGCTCGTGGCGCAGAATCGCCCGGCCCTCCCTTTCCAAGGTCTCCTGAGTGAGGCCGTCCCACACCTTGAATTCGAGCGGGTAGGAGGCCAGAGCGGCATTGATCTCCCGGCTCAACGGCAGGTTCCAGCGCCACAAGTCTTTGTCCTGGATGTACCGGAGCAGCCATGGGGCCGGCTCGTCGTGAGCCCAATCCCAGGCCAGCACGGCACCTGATCGGTCCTGATCGAAGCAGGCGTGGGGGAAGCCCGTTAGAGCTTGCTGGGCGGTAATGTGATGATCCAGGACGGCGAGGTCTTTGGTGCTCGTCGCGAGCGCCTCGAGCGTCGGGCGTGGATAGCTGAAGTCGACGATCAAGACGCGGCGCCCGGCGAGGTCCTGCGGAGGCGGCGTCCCGTGCTTGACGGCCGTGTACCGCACGGAGGGGAATCGTTTCCAGAGCGCCCAGGCCGCGCCGAAGCCGTCGGCACACTCCGCGTGGTACAGCACGACGTCCGGATCGAACGTGATAACGTTTCTGCAGTGGTGTCTGCTCATGTCACGTCAACGAGTATCAACCTACCACGAGTGGAAGTGCCGACAAAAGGTATTTTGGGACTCAGGGGCCGTGTTGTGCGAGGGACTGTGGCGCGATGCCCCGCTCACAACCCGTTGAGGTGGTCGATCAATTGGCGGAGCCGTCCGGCGCTGCGCCGGTTGAACACGAACGTCAAGCGCGGCAGGTCTTTGAGGGTCGGTTCGTCGAATTCTTCAGGAAGTGCGCTGCGTTGCTCGAAGCGACCTTCGCCGAGCAAGTCCGCGAACTGCGTGTTCAACGCGTTCACCTGGTCGTCCGTCAAAGAGCGATTCATACGAATGGTCAGTAACCGGCCGACGAAACGAATGGAATGGTACGCGCGGTAGAAGGTCAGGATTTCCTGCACGGCCTCCTCTTCGGACCGGCAGATCTTGTACAGGCTCAGGTCCTCGGCGTTGACCATCTGCCGGTCGAGCAGTTGGTCTCGTATGAACGCGTGCCACTGGTCCCAGTAGTCGGAGCCCTGTGGCTGGAGACAGACGATCGGCAGCGGGTTGCTTTTTCCCGTTTGGGCGAGCGTCAGAACCTCGAACCCTTCGTCATGGGTCCCGAAGCCTCCCGGAAACAAGGCGATGGCGCTCGACTCCTTGACGAACATCAGCTTTCGGGTGAAGAAGTACTTGAAGTTGATCAATTTGCGATCGTCCGCGATCACGTCGTTGGCGCCCTGCTCGAACGGCAGCATGATGTTGATGCCGAAGCTCTGCTCCCGGCCGGCCACTTCCTGGCAGGCGCGCATGATGCCGTCGGCCCCTCCGGTGATCACCATGAACCCGGATTGGACCATCCGGTTCGAGAACCGATGGGCCAGTTGATAGGAGGGATCGGTCGGCTGCGTGCGGGCGGACCCGAACACGCTCACCTTGGGACGGTGACGGTATTCCTGGAAGACCCGGAAGGAATGGCGCAACTCCTTGAGGGCCCGGTTCAGGATCTTGAGATCCAGCGTGTCGGCATGCGCGTCTTGGAGCTTGAGCACGCTCAGCAGCATCTCTTTGAGCAACATGCGCGGCAGATCATCCTCGGGCGCCTCGAGCAGCTCGCGCACGTGCGTCATCACTTCGTCGGGAGTCAGGCCTGCCCGGCTCGGGGAGTCGATGTCACGAACCTCGTTCTCGCTCATGTCACGCCTTTTCTTGGTTGCAAAGGGGAGTTTGCCAGCCTTCGCCAAGGCTACGGCGGGCCTGCCAGCCGAAGCTCGAGCGAAGGCTGGTTCCGCTGAAGTTGTTCTGAGGCATACGGGTTGAACGACGTGGCGCTACACTCTATCAAAGCGTCGACGGGTTGCCAAACAAAAGCGGAAGCCCTGCGCGCGGCGGTCACGGGAGGTCTGAGCTGCGGCGTGTCCGGATGATCCACGAGCTGATGTCGGCTTGGTCGACGGCACGCACATCGGTGAATTTCATGGCGACTGTGGGCGCCGGATCGGTTGCCCCGGTGGGGGGCACGGTGTTCTCCGAGGAAGGCTCGATCACCTCACCCTCGGCGGCAATGGGTCGTCTGGAGCCGGGAAGGCAGAACTCAACCGTGACTCTCGCACCCGGCTGCATGGGGGCTTCCGTCTCCAGAAAGCCTCCGGCGTGGCCGAGGCGCGAAATGACAGCCGGATACGTCACCCCCTCTGGCCTCTCATTATACACCTTGACCGAGGCCTGAATGGGTAGCTCGCGCCGCTTGGGGGGGCTGATGAGATCCCGCGCCGTCACGAATCCGATGGGCTGATGATTTCGGGTGACAATCAACAACGGGACGCCGGCTGACATCAAGGTGGTGCTCACCCGCTCCACCGGCTCATCGAACTCGATGAAGAGCACCGGCATCGACATGACCCGTCGCGATTGGACATCGTAGGGGTTCAGCCCCTGCGCGATGACCTTTCGCACGATATCCGAGTCCGTCACGATCCCGATGGTGGTGTCGGTATCCTTGATGAGCAGGCAGGGCACCTGCTCCTTGTGCATGAGCCGCGCGGCCTCGCCGATGGAGACGTCTCCGGGAATCTGAATCACACCAGGTGTCATGATGTGTATGGCTAAACAGGGAAAGTGGTGATCCGCGCTGCCGGCCTGCCCCGTCGCCTCCGTCATCACGTCACACGCCCTTCGGCTCGAACGGCGTCCGCCTGCGAGAGGCGTTGTGCGGGGCGACGCACCACGAAAGTATAGCAGATCATCACTTCACTACACCGGATCAGGTGTTCGCTTGTCAAAGGAGACATTTCGCGATTACACTAGCCGCAAAAGGGCGCTCTTGTCTCCGCGCCGGAGACCAAAAAATGGCAATTGTGTCTGAAGAATTTCACCGTCGCGTCGCGCGCATTCCGGCCCACGGAGTCGGGTTGTCGGTCGATGTGTATTCGCCCGACATCTTCAGCCTGCTCGACGAGCTCGAGATCCGTGGACTTACGTATGGATATCTGGAGGTCTTCAAGGCCTCCTCTCGGGCGCTCGGTGCCCTCCGGCGGCGCGTGCCCGGCGCCCGCCTGGCCTACCACGGCGAGGGCATCTGGCTGACGCAACCCGATCTGCTCACCACCTATCCGATCGAGCGCGAGCTCCGATCGGCGGCTTCGCACCTGCATCTGCTGGACAGCGCCTGGATCAACCATGAGTGCGCCAGCAAGCAGATCGCCGGCTATTCGTTCGGGACCTATCTGCCGCCGCTGTTCACGCATGACGCCGCGCTCATCACCAGTCGAAACGTGCGGCGCGTCCAAGGTGAGCTGGACAGTCTGGTCGGTGATCGCGACGGAGTCGGACCGCTGCTCCTCCTCGAGTTGCCGCCCTTGACGTATTTCAAATTCGGCGACGTCGGCGTGCCTGAGTTCTTCCAAACCGTGGCCAGCCACGCGTGCTGCGGGCTCGTGCTGGATGTCGGGCATCTATGGACCGTCTATCGTTACTCGGGAGAGCGATCGTCGTCACTGCGATCCTTCGTCCTCGCGTTCCTCGATCGATTCCCTCTCGAGCGCGTGGTCCAGATTCACCTTGCCGGGCTGGGCCCCGCAGCGACGTCCGCGCCCCCGGTTGGCCGGGCGTCCCCCCGTGGGGACTGCTGGATCGACGCCCACGCCTGCGCCATCCCCGAGGTCCTGTTCGACATGCTCGACCTCATCTTGCCGCATCCCCGCCTGCGCCATCTGCGCGGCGTCGCCTTGGAGATCGACCAGAAGCCCGTCGACGCGATTGTGGCGGAATTCGAGGCGTTCGGCAAGCGTTACGGCGAGCGGATTCGCGACCTGACCCACCAGTCGCCAGAGCCGCGAGGGAGCGGCGCCGGCACGTCACCGGCCCGCGCGGAGCAGGACGAGCCCGGGCGCTCGAGTCGGGTGCTGGCTCTCTATGACGCCTATGCACGGGTGGTGTCCGGCCGCGTTCAACCGGGGGAAACCTCCCTGCCGGTCGGGGACCAGGATGCCGGCGGCCTCGAGCGGTACCGCCGGGCGTATCTGCCCGAGGAGATTCTCAACTGGGGCGGTTCGCTCCGCGATCTGTTTCCCGAGACCTGCCGGCGGCTCGACGCCGAGGGCGTTCCGCTGGTAACATTCGTCGGGTTCTGGTTCCGTACTCCCCGACCCGTGACGGAGCCGTACGACTTCTTTTTGATCAAGCTGGACCAGTTCGTCGAGTTTGTGCGCGAATGCCTCCCGCAGGCCGCCGAGCAGGCGCGGCGCGAGGCCGAGACGATGCGCGAAGCCTACGGTGCGGCCAACGACCTGGTGAGCGTGGGCGAGGAGTAGGATCGTGAGCTTCTGGACCGATCTCCCGCGACCGATTATCGGGCTCTCCCCGATGGATGGCGTGACCGACGCCGCGTTTCGCTTCGTCGTGTCGAGCCACGCGCGGCCGGACGTCATGTTCACCGAGTTCACGAGCGTGCACGACGTCTGCGTGGGGCCGGATTATCTGCTGAGCACCCTCCGGTACAGTGAGCGCGAGCGGCCCGTCCTGGCCCAACTCTACGGCAAGGACCCGATGCTGTTCTACCGAGCGGCGCACGTCGTCTGTGAGCTCGGGTTCGACGGGTTGGATATCAATATGGGGTGTCCTTCCCGGAACGTGGCGAGCTCGGGAGCCGGGGCGGGGTTGATTCGCACGCCCGAGCTCGCGCATGAGATCATGCGGGCCGCCCGGCAAGGGATCGAGGACTGGGCCGCCGGCGCCTCGCTGCAGTCGGCGGGCGTGAAGGCCTCGCGCGAGGCCCTCGTGCGCGCCATGAATGTCGAGCGGAACGGGACGGAGACCCCGCCCCGCCGCCGTCTTCCCCTCTCGGTGAAGACCCGGTTGGGGTACGATGCGGTCGTGATCGAATCCTGGATCGAGCACCTCCTCCAGGAGCGGCCCGCCGCCATCTCGGTGCACGGGCGGACGCTCAAGCAGATGTATCGCGGCGAGGCCGATTGGCACGCGATCGCGCGAGCGGCTCGCCTGGTGGAAGGAAGCGGCACGCTGCTGATCGGCAACGGGGACATCCACTCCATGGCGGACGTGATCCGGCGCGTGCATGAGACGGGCGTGCAGGGCGTGCTCGTCGGACGGGGGACCTTGGGCAGCCCGTGGTTTTTTCGGGACAAGGAGGTGGGGCGTGCGCTCGCCCGGGATCCGGACGCGTCGGTCGCCCCGCTGGCGTTCACCATGCCCCTCCCGGCGCGTTTCCACGCGATGCTGGACCACGCCGAGCAGTTCGAGCGGATATTCGGACGCGCCCGGTTTCCGCGGATGCGCAAGCATCTGGGATGGTACTGCAAGGGGTTTCCTCACGCCGCGGCCATGCGGAACCGCATGGTGCGGACCTCGAGCAGTGACGAGGTGCGTGAGGTGGTCGTGGAGTGCCTGGCGCGGGCCGCCTCCGCCGTCGAGCCCACGCAGAGCGACCTTGCGCCAAGCGCGGATCTCATGACACCCGCCTGACTCCCGTGCCATGCGGCTGATCCTGGCCTCCACCTCCCCCCGACGCAGAGAGCTGCTCGCGCTCCTTCAGATCCCCTTCGAGACCGTGGCACCGACCTTCGTGGAAGAGCCCCAGCCCGGCCTGCACCCCGATCAGCTTGTGTCCCTCTACGCGGAGGGAAAGGCGCGATCCTGCGCCGAGCGGTTTCCGGATGCCCTCGTCCTCGGCAGCGATACCGTGATCGCGCTCGATCGGGAGCTCCTGGGAAAACCCAAAGACGCGGATGACGCGCGAGCCATCCTGTCGAGACTTCGAGGCCGTGAGCACCAGGTGCTGACAGCGGTGGCCCTGGTCGGCGCGAGGGATCGGGTGCGGGAGCAAGGCCTCGAGCGGGTGCGCGTGTGGATGCGCCCGTACCCCGGATCCGAAATGGAACGGTACATCGCCGGCGGCGAGTGTCGGGACAAGGCGGGGGCCTACGCCATCCAGGGAACGGGGGGAACGCTGGTGGAACGCATCGAGGGGGATTTCACGGCGACCGTGGGCCTGCCCCTCAAACGTGTCGCCGAGATGCTGCGAAAGGCCGGGTGCCTCATCCCGGTCGATGTCGAGCGCCTCTACCGGGAGAGGCCGTATCCGAATTGGAGGGACTTTTCGTGAGAACCGTCGCGGGATCTGGGGCCGATTGCTTTGGCCACGTCTCTTTACTTACAATATGGCCATCTTATGTGGGCGATCCTCGCGGGGCGGGCCCGGCCGAGGAGCGCGAGTCGAGGAGGACTCTTATGCACTCGAGAGGGAGAGGTTCGGGTTGCGCGGGCCGGCCGGTCAGCATGCTGGGCGCCGCAGCCGTCTCCGTGTTGACGACGATGCTTCTCACGACCCCAGCGCCGGCGATCGAGGTCAATCTGACGGTCGATCAGGCGAAACAGATCCTGGCATCCGGTCGCGAGCCCATGGCCAAGGCCAAGTCGGCCGAAGAAGTCAGGGACATCATGCAGGAGGCATCCGTGCAGACGCGGGTCGGGGCGGATCCCATCAAGGATCCGTGCGGGCCGAGCGCCATCTTGCGGACGAAGCGCTTCTGGCTCGAAGCGTTCGGTCGAAAAGAGGCCATTGAGTCGAAGAAGCAAGACCGCGAGATCCGGATGCCGGCCAGCAAGATCCAGAAGCTGCTCGATACCCCCTACCTGGAGATCGAAGTGCAGTTGTGCGGCGATGACGAGTACTTCGCGGAAGGTGCGGAGGTCGTCTTCCAGCAGAACTCGCAGAACATCCGGCCCATTGACGTGGGTCCCCCCGAGCGCGGGCGCAAGAACGAGGGAGAGGGACCGGCGTACCGGTCGCGATTCACGGCTCGGTTCAGCTATGACAGTTTCGATCCCACTGCGAGCACCAAGATCGTGGTGTTCTTTCCCGACGGCAAGCTCATCGAGATCCCTGCGGATTTTGCCAAGATCCGCTGAGGCGGGCAGGCCCGCCGACCTGTCGCAGCCAGAGTTGCTCCGGCGGAGTAGGCTGAAGCCGTGGGGCTCCAATGCTGCGTTCATTCTCCGAGCTATTCTTATTCCCTCTCCCTTCAGGGGAGAGGGAGAAGAACGCGCGCATCACCCGCCTTCGCAGGACTTGTCCGCCGGCTTGTCCGCCGTAGCCTTGGCGAAGGGGGAGGCTTTACCGGAGGCGGGAGCTGCAGAGGCTGAGTAGGCTCAAGACGAGGGGCTTCATACCGGCTGCTCGGACGTCCATTCTGACTGCCGGAGCGTGTAGAGATAATGGTACAGGCCGCGCTGCTCCATCAGGGACGCGTGGGTTCCTTCCTCCACGATCCGTCCCCGATTCAAGACGAGGATCTTGTCGGCGCGCTGCACCGTGGTGAGGCGATGGGCGATCACGAAGGTGGTCCGCCCGCGCATCAAACGGTCCAGCGCCTCCTGGACCAGCCGTTCGGCCTCCGTATCGAGCGCCGAGGTGGCCTCGTCGAGGAGGAGCATGCGCGGGTCCTTGAGCAAGGCCCGCGCAATCGCGATGCGCTGGCGTTGCCCGCCCGACAGGTTCACACCCTTTTCCCCCACCGTCGTGTTGTACCCGTCCGGTAATTCCACGATGAAGTCGTGCGCGTTGGCCGCCCGGCTCGCCGCGAGCACCTCCTCTTCACTAACCTCGGCGCGTCCGTAGCGAATGTTGTCCGAGATCGTGCCCCCGAACAGCACGGTCTCTTGCGGCACCAGCGCGATCTGACGGTAGAGACTCTCCATCCGGACGTCGCGCAGGTCGTGACCGTCGATGGAGGGAGACCCTGCCGTCGGATCGTAGAAGCGATGCAGCAAGTTCACCAACGTCGTCTTTCCGGCGCCGGTCGGACCGACCAGGGCCACGACGTCGCCCGCCGACGCCTCGAAGGAGATGTCCTGAAGGACCGGCTGCCGTGGGTCATACGCGAAGGTCACGCGGTCCGCGCGGACCTGCCCGACGATCGGCGGCAACTCGATCGCGTCGGGACGATCGTACACATCCGGTTGCGTGTCCAGGATTTCGAACACGCGATGCATGGCTCCCTGTGCTTCCTTGATCTGGGTGAACACCCGCGCGGCGGACCCGAAGGGACCGATCAGGATGCCCGCGAACAGGACGAACGCGATCAATTCCCCCGGCATGACCGCGCCCTCGATGACCTACATCCCGCCGTACCACAGCACCGTTCCCGCGGCCGCGAACGTCAGCAGCGTGATGACGGGGACGAAGACGGCGAGGATCGCGGCCCGGCGCAGGGTGATGGCGAGGGCCCGATCGATCTGTGCGGCGAACCGCTCGTCCTCGCGACGGGTCTGCACGAACGATTTGACCACCCGGATGCCGGAGAAGACCTCCTCGATCAGCGTCGAGATTGTGGCGGTCTGATCCTGAATGTCCGTGGAGAGCGACCGCAGCCGTTTGCCGAAGGCCCGGGCCACCAGCACGATGATCGGGAGGAGGATCAGGATCACGAGGCACAGACGCCAGTTCATCCAGAGCAAGAAGCCCACCCCCCCGATGAACGTGACGACCTGCTTGGCCGAGTCGATGGGCGTCTCCGTCATCGTGGTCTGGATGACCCCGACGTCGTTCATGAGGCGTGACATGAGCTCTCCGGTTCGTTTCTTCGCGAAGAAGCTCAGGGACAGGCGCTGGAGATGGGTGAACACGTGCCGCCGGAAATCGGCCATGATGTGCTGGGAGATCCAGGCGGTGAGGTAGCTGTGCCCCATCGAGAAACACCCCTGGAGCACGACCAGGAGCAGGAAGGCGCCCATGGTCGCGGTCATCGCACCGGGGTCGCGCTCGATGGTAATGAGGTCCCACAGGGATCCCGCGAGACGGATCAGCGCGAGGTTGGCGGCCGCCACGAGGGCGACAAGGAGCATCGCCAGCCCCATCTTGGACCGGTAGGGCTTGAGAAAAGGGAGAAAGCGCTTGTAGTAGGACATGATCCCTTGAGGGCCGGTCGAGAGGGGACCCTGGAGAGAGGCTCTGCGGTGAGAGATCTGGAGGAAGCCCGAGCGAGCCGTCTACAGTTGCACGATGGACTCGATCAAGTTGCGATTAATTGAGACGAAGTCCGCACGATCCTTGTCGTCGATCAGCACGTCGGTCAGGCTGATGAACAACCGCTGCTCGTCGTTGATCGCGTCGGAGATTCTGTTGCGCATCGGGGGAATCAAAAAGTCCCCGACATAGGTGGAATTGACGGTTCGGACCTTTATGCGTACCTTTTTCCCCTCTGCCACGCCAACC
>JBFKNO010000082.1:0-9600 GCA_041629275.1 Nitrospiraceae bacterium | reverse complement strand
GCGGTCTGAGGCTTCGTGGCGCAATCTCTAGCTGACGAAGGGAGGTGAGGGTGTTGGCGACCAAGAAAAAGGCAGCGAAGACCAAGAAGAAGAAGTAAGAATCCCCACCGGGACTGACGCCGGGAGCGAGGCCACTCGCTCCCGGCGTTTTTTTTCGCCCGGGATAGATGTAGGGCCTCTGTGCGGCGGTGAGGGCTGGAGAGGGACAGTGTCGCTCAGGCTTCGAGGGGGATGGAGCGTGGCTGCAGGAGCGGCGTGAGCCCGGCATGGGGCCGGCTCGTCGCGGGCAGAGCCTCGGCGTTGAGCAGCTCCCACTTGTGGGGCTGGGCCAGAATCGACTCGACCAGTTTTGTGTGGAGCGCGTGGCCGCTGCGCTCCGCGATCAGGTGCCCCAAAATGGGGACGCCTAGCAACGCCAGGTCGCCGAGGAGGTCGAGCACTTTGTGCCGGACGAACTCATCCTCGAAGCGCAGCCCCGACTCGTTCAGAATGTCGTCGTCGGTGAGCACGACCGTGTTCTCGAGCGATCCGCCCTTTCCCAATCCGCGCGCCCAAAGGGCCTCGACCTCGTTGAGAAATCCAAACGTCCGCGCGCGCGCGATATCGTTCTCGAACGAGGAGATCGAGCCATCATAGACGTACCGCTGGCTTCGGATCAGCGGATGCTCGTAATGGATGGAATAAGTGATGCGAGGCGTCGGAGAGGGCTCGATCCTGACCGTCCGATCCCCATCAGCGACTTCGATAGCCTGGGTAATCTTGAGGATCGGCTGGGGGCGGTCCTGAGCCACGACGCCAGCTCGGCGGATCAACTGGACGAAGTCGCCCGCGCTCCCATCCATGACCGGCACTTCGTCTGCGTCGAGCTCCACCAGGACGTTATCGACCTCCAATCCCGTGAAGGCGGAGAGGATATGCTCGATGGTCTTGAACTGCGTCCCGTTCAGCCCGATGGCGGTGCAGAGCTGTGTGGGAAGCAGATTCCGGACGGAGGCGCCAACCCAGACCGTCTGGCCGTCGTGATGGCGCAGGAACACGACGCCGGTGTCGGGGGAGGCAGGGCGCAATGTGAGACGCGCAGGCTGGCCGCTGTGCAGGCCTACGCCCTCGCAACTAATGTCTTGGCCCACCGTGTGCTGGTTTCGCATAGCTCGGCTCACCCCGGGATTCTGCAACTCCCATACCATCCATTGGACTACGTATTTGTGATCTAAGTTATTATTTTTTCATGGAAAATATTCTGACACGGGCAGGACATTTTGTGGTAAAAAGCTAACAGTGTGGTGTTTTCCCAGGCCACGCGTCGTGTCATATACGCCTCTAGCCCCTTGGCAGTCAACAATGAAACCCAATGAGCGCCTGATTGCGAAAAAGCTGGAGTGGGCCCAGGGGCGCCGCGGCCTCCTGGAAGAGGGCGTCATGCGCGACCAGCGCACCCGCCAGTCCCGTCTCCCCCCCGGGCAGCACGTGGTGAAGGGCTGGCCGGTCCTCGACCTGGGGATCCGGCCGGACATCCAGATCGACCTCTGGACGCTGTCGGTTGGAGGTTGCGTCGAGTCCCCCTTCACCTGGTCGTGGCGGGAGTTTCTGGAGCAGCCGCACGTACGCCTGGCAGCCGATTTTCACTGTGTGACGACCTGGAGCACCTTTGACAACACGTGGGAAGGCGTCTCCTTTCGGCACGTGATGCAGATGGCAGGGGTCCAGCCGGCGGCGCGGTTCGTCTACTTCGTGAGCTACGACGGGTACACCACCAACTTGCCTCTCGAATCCTGCGACGACGAGGACGTCCTCCTCGTGCGTGTGTGGAATGGTGAGCCGCTGACGCCCGAGCACGGCGCGCCGGTCCGCATGCTCGTGCCAAAACGTTACGCCTGGAAGGGCGCGAAATGGATCAAGGAGATCCAGTTCCTCGACCGCGAACGCCTGGGCTATTGGGAGCAGCGGGGCTATTCCAATACGGCGCTGCCCTGGGAAGAGGATCGCTACGCCTAGGAAAAGTGCTGAGGACTGAGGCATGAGGACTGAGATCGGAACCCTCCCGAGCGGCCTCAGTCCTGATCACTCATGCCTCATCCCTGATGTTACGGTTTCGGTTCCAGCTCGATGAGACCCTTCCGGATTGCGAGGATCGCGGCCTGCGTGCGGTCGTAGACCTGCAGCTTGTGGAAAATGTTCCGCACGTGGTTCTTCACCGTTTTCTCGCTCAGGTCGAGCGCGTTCGCAATCTCCTTGTTCGTCTTGCCTTCGGCGACCAGCTTCAACACGGTGATCTCGCGCTCGCTGAGGTCGTGCTCCATCCAGCCGCTCTTCTTCCCCTTTTTCTGCGACATCAGGGAGAACTCGGCGAGGATCTTGCTGGCCACCGAGGGGTGGATCAGGGACTCGCCCCGGTAGACCGCACGAATCGCCGCGACGATCTGCGCCGAGTCGGTGTCTTTGAGTAGATAGCCGGTCGCCCCGGCACGGACCAGATCGAAGATGTACTGCTGCTCGTCATACATCGTCAGCGCGATGATGCCCATGTGCGGGAACTCGCGCTTGAGCTGACGCGTCGCCTCCACGCCCGTCATGCGCGGCATGCTCACATCCATGAGCACGACGTCGGGCAAGAGCGACCGGGCCTTCTCGACCGCTTCCTGGCCGTCCTGCGCTTCCCCCACGACGACGATGTTTTCCTTCGTCTTCAAGATGGCCGCCAAGCCTTCCCGGACGACTCGGTGGTCATCGGCAATGAGCACCTTAATGCGTTCCATCCTTCGCGGCCTCCTTTTTCACGAGCGGCACCGTGATCTTCACCCGGGTGCCCTGCCCGCGTTTGGAATGAATGGTCGCATCGCCCCCGATCAGCCGGGCGCGCTCGACCATCCCGCGCAGTCCGAAATGATCCCACTTGGCGGGGTCGCGCGACACCGCTCCCGTGTCGAACCCCACTCCCGTGTCGGCAATGCTGGCCGTGACCGCATCGCGCCGGATCTCGAGGTGGACCAGGACGCGGTCGGCCTTGGCGTGCTCCTGGACGTTCCCGAGCGCCTCCTGAATGATTCGGAAGAGGAAGATTTTGGTCTTCGAGAACAGGCGCTTCTCGTTGCCGGACACTCGGAACTCCGTCTTGATGCGGGACTGCGTCTCGTAGGACTTGAGGTAGTTCCTCAGGGCCGGAATCAGCTCCAGCTTCTCGAATTGAAGCGGGCGGAGGTTGAAGATCACCTGCCGGGCCTCCTGGATCGCCGACTTCAGGTGCTGCTTGGTTTCTCGCAGCGTGTCGAGGCAGGCGTCGGCGTCTTTCCGGACCAGCTCCTCGCAGACGTCGAGCTTGAAGTTCACGCCGGCGAGGTTCTGCACCAAGCCGTCGTGGATCTCGCAGGCAATGCGCGTGCGCTCCTGCTCCACGGCCGCGCCGGCCTCTTTCACGTACAGGCGGTAGAGGGTCTGGTACTTGTTCAGCGTCTTCTCGATCTCGGCGGTCGCCCGGATCCTCGCCTCGATGAGCTGCCACATGAACTTGGCGGTGGCGCCGCCGATGATGGCGACACCCATGCGAGTGAGCTCCTGGAGGACCTGGCCGACTTCCGGATCACCGGAGACGTCGATGATCAGATCGACGCTCTCCAGCGACAGGAGCTCGCGGTAGTCCCGGGTGACGGGAATGCCGAGCCGGTTTGCCAGCGGCACGCCGATGGCCGCCGGGTTGATCTCCGCGACTCCGATGATCTGCACCAAGGGGTCCTTGGCGAAGATCTCCATCAGCGCCGTCCCGCCGCGGCCGGCACCGATGATGGCGACCTGAGTCGCGCCCGCGGCCAGCGGCTTCGGCTTGGGTCGTGTCTTCGCGCGACGAGCGGGCGTCATGGGCGGCCCTGTGGCCAGCGCCCCTCTCCGGCGCGCGCGCGAGGTGTTCGCATGGTCGAGGCGCGGCGCGGTGCGAAAGGGTGGAACGGAGGAAGCCGATCGGAATGGAGAGGAGACCGTCTTACTTTTCGCGTTTCTCGTGGGCAAGGGCTTTCAGCTCGTCCATGAACTGATCGATATCCTTGAACTCGCGGTACACGGAGGCGAACCGGACGTAGGCGACCTGGTCGAGCTGATGCAGCTGCCGCATGACTGCCTCGCCGACGATGCGGCTCGGAATTTCGGTCTCCCCCAGCTCCTGCAAGTGCTTCTCGACCTGGTCGGTCACGGCCTCGATGGTGGCGGTGCTGATCGGTCGTTTCTCGCAGGCCTTCTTGATGCCGGACAGGATCTTGAGACGGTCGAAGGGCTCGCGGCGACCGTCCTTCTTCACGACCATGGGCAGGCAGTCTTCCACCCGCTCGTAAGTCGTGTAGCGACGCTTGCAGGCCAGGCACTCGCGACGGCGCCGGATGACCTCCCCTTCCTTGGCCATGCGCGAATCGACGACTTTGTCCTCGATGCCGTCGCAGAAGGGGCACTTCAAAGGCGCACTCCTGGCTCAGCCGCCTGACGCGGCGTAATCAAAGAAGATCGGAAAGCGCTGGCAGAGGGCTTTGGCCTTTTGTTTCACGTCGCGTCGCACGCCGCGATCGGTCGGCTGCTGGAGGACCTGATCGATGAGCCCCACGATCTCGCGCATCTCCTGCTCCCGCATGCCGCGGGTCGCCACGACGGGGGTGCCGATCCGGATCCCGCTCGCGACGGCGGGGGGACGTTCGTCGAATGGCACGGCGTTCTTGTTCACGATGATGCCGGCCGCGTCCAGCGCGGACTCTGCCTCTTTACCCGTGAGGCCCTTCGGGCTCAGGTTCACGAGCATCAGGTGGGTGTCCGTCCCGCCCGAGACGACGCGATAGCCGCGCTCCTCGAGCGCCTCCGCGAGCGCCCTGGCGTTCGCCACGATCTGCGCCTGATAGGCCTTGAAGCCTGGCGAGAGCGCTTCCTTGAAGGCCACGGCTTTCGCGGCGATCACGTGCATGAGCGGCCCGCCCTGCGTGCCGGGGAAGATCATCTTGTCGACCCCCTTGGCATGCTCGGCCTTGCACATGATGACGCCGCCGCGGGGGCCGCGAAGCGTCTTGTGGGTCGTGGTCGTCACGAAATCGGCATAGGGAACGGGGCTGGGATGCAGGCCGGCCGCGACCAGCCCGGCGATGTGCGCCATGTCCACCAGCAGGTAGGCCCCCACGGCCTTGGCGATCTCCTGGCAGCGGGGGAAATCCAGCACGCGCGAGTAGGCGCTGGCGCCCACGACGATCATGCGCGGCCGGCATTCCTCGGCGATGCGCTGCACCGCGTCGTAGTCGACGCGCTCGGTCTCCCGGTCCACCCCATAGGAGTAGGACCGGAACAGCATGCCCGAGAAGTTGACGCGGCTTCCGTGGGTGAGGTGCCCGCCCTGTGAGAGATCCATGCCCAGAATGGAATCGCCGGGCTTGAGCACGGACAGGTAGGCCGCCATGTTGGCCTGGGACCCGGAGTGCGGCTGCACGTTCACGTGCTCGGCGCCGAAGAGCTCCTTGGCGCGCTGAATCGCGAGCTCCTCCACGTCGTCCACGTACTGGCAGCCCCCGTAATAGCGCTTGCGCGGATACCCCTCGGCGTACTTGTTCGTCATCAGGCAGCCCTGCGCCGCCAGCACCGCCGAGCTCGCGAAGTTCTCCGATGCGATGAGCAGGAGCTTCTCCCGCTGGCGTTTCTCTTCGGCGCGGACGGCCTTGTACACCTCCGGGTCCGTCGCCTTCAGGTCTTTCAGGTATCCGACCGCCTTGCTACTCATGCAGGTGCGTGTCCTCCGTCTGCGCTCGCGGCGCCCGTCCCATGCCGGTCACGGCCTCAGGATTCCGCCGGCGCGGCCTCCTCGACCGCGGCCTCCTTTTCCTTCTCCTTGTCCACCTCTTTTTCCTTCTTCACGACGTGGACGGCGACGCTGGCGGTGACGTCCTTGTAGAGCTTCACTGGCACCGTGAACGTCCCCAATTCCTTGATGGGATGATCGAGCACGATCCTCCGCCGGTCGATGGCATGGCCCTGCTCCGCCAGCCCCTCCGCGACATCCTTGCTCGTCACAGAGCCGAACATCTTGTCGTCCTTGCCCACCTTGACCGTGATGGTCACGGAGACGGCGGACACCTTCCTCGACAACTCCTCATACTCCAGACGCTCTTTCTTGGCCTTCTCGGCGGTGACGCGCTTGACGTGCTCCAACGCCTTGATATTGCGAGTGTTGGCCTCCAGGGCCTTGCGTCGAGGGAGGAGGAAATTGCGGGCGTAGCCGTCGGACACATCCAGGAGATCCCCGAGATGTCCGATGCCCTCGACTGTCTCCTGTAAGATCACCTTCATGAGCGACGCTCCTTTTTGGAAAGGGAAGAGGATACTGGGCGCCCCCTGAAAAGTCAATTTCTCTCTGCCGGTCTGGGCCTCCAGGCCGTGCGGGGAACGCCGCCGCTGGAGCGGGTCCGGGCCTGGTCGGGCCGGGTCCCGGCTCGTGTAGACAGGTTGAGGGGAGCATCAGTAATATACACCGTCGTGCGAACAGGCGTCATGCGCGGTCTAAACGCTCAGGGCATGAATCAGAAGACAGATCAGCCGGGCATCAGCTGTAGCATCTCATGCTGCCCAGAGCAAGAGCCGGCGCCATGAGATGGCGCAGCTACAACAACCATACAGCGCTCCGAGTCGGGGTTGACGGCTTATGTGGTCGAGATTAATCGGAAGCCAGTGGCTGCCGCGCTGCCTGGTCATCTACGCCGGGGGCCTGATCGTGAGCCTGCTCATGGGCGGGGTCCTGGTCCTGTATTATTCCGACTTGCTCCCCGCCAGCCATGCAGCTTCTCTGGGTGACGCCTCCGAGGAAGGAGCGGAAATCGGCGAGCCGCTCGATCTTTCGGGCCTCAATGTGCGGCTCAGCACCAGGCCGATTCGCCCGCCGGCCGGGCTGGTCAAGCGCACGGTCGTGCTCCCGGGCGTGCGGGGGGCCCGCCCGCTCTACGGGGAGCCCACCCGTGCCGCGATCCTCGAGGACGATGCGCGGCGCCGCGTGCTGATCCTGTTCACGGACGGGCAGGACGGCGCGGCGGGCCAGGTCAGCGCCTACCTCCTGCGCGACTTCGACCTGGAGCGCTACCTGCCGGCGGTCACGGCCTGCTCGGGTGCGCGCCGGTGCGCGTTCGACCGCGCCCCCGCGACAGGCGGCCTGGCCTGCGTGGCCATGTGTCTCGTCGAGGCGCTACGGAGCTGAGGACCGACCGCGCGCACGCTGTCTGCTTGCCATGAAGCTTGTCGACCTGCTCGATTATCACTCGCGAGGGCTCGAGGCGGAGCGTGAAGGCGCCGCGTCGAAGGGACTCGATGCGCCGCTGACCTCCCCGAGTGGCCGCTTGCTGCTCACAGTTGGCGCGCTGCACATCTACCGGTTCGACCTGAGCGAGGAGCGCCTCGTGCTCGAGGACGTCCCGGTGACGGTCCTGCCGGGCAACGCCGAGCCCACGGAGGGGTTCGTGATCGGCTCCGACGGACGCTCGCTGGTCGTCCAGGTGTTCGACGCCCTCGGGCAGACGCTGGGGGCATCGACGATCGTGCCGGACACGGCGGGGTTCCTGGAAACCTGCTCCAGGCGTCTGGCCACGATGGGACGCCAGCCGGAGAAGTTTACGCTGGGGCCGTCCGAGCGCCTGGTCCCCTGGCTGGACCCCGAGGCCAAGGCGGGGCCCGAGGCGGCCCGGGTCGGCGCCGCGGCGTCCGTCCTCACGCCTCTGTGGGGCGAGGATACGGCCACGCGGCGCAAACGGCTGGCGACGCTCGCGATGGAGCTCGTCCGCGCGAACAAGCGCATGCTGCTGGTCTGTCCGGACCACGCAGCGGCGGACGAGGTGCTGGCCGTCCTGGCCAAGGCCATGCGCGGCGCCGGGCTGCAGTACAAGAGCCTGCTGAGCCGGTACGAGTTGTCGCTTCTCACGGCCTTCTCGGGCATCCCGCTCGGCGAGCTGGGCTTGGAGGCGCAGATGCACCACTTCTTTGCCAAGTCGCGGGGCGACAAGGCGTCCCTCCGGCGGAAATACGAACGCTTCCGGGAGCTCACGCCCCTGCTCGCCTACAAGGCGGAGAAACAACGTGACCTCAACGAAGTGAAGTTGCTCGAATGGCGGCTCATGACGCAGCTCACCGACTACCGTGACAAGATCAAGAATATCGACGAGATCCTGGCGAAATACGAGGCCCTCTCGCTGTGGAAACGGCTGACCATGCAAGCGGCGGGCAAGAACGTGCAGACACTCCAGCAGTACAGGGAGATCTACGAGCAGAACAGCAAAGCCACGGTGAAGGAGCTGGACATCGCCCAGGCGCGCATCGAGGAGCTGACGCCCGAGGCGGCGCTGCCGAAAGAGATCAAGCCCGAATACGCAGAGCTGAAGGAGGAGGTCGTCCGGCTGGGCGGCACGAAGAAGATTCGCGAGCTCCTCGCGGCAGGCGAGGGCACGAACCGCCAGGCGTTCCTGCAGAACAAGCGGCTCGTGATCACGACGGGGGCGCGCGTGGCCACCGATCCCCTCTTCGAGCGCGTGCGCTTCGACGTTCTGCTCGTGGACGAGGCGGTGCGCGTGCCCGCGCCGTTCTTGCTGGCCGCGGCCGGTCTCGTGCGGGAGCGCATCGTCCTCAGCGCCGACCAGCGCGAGATTCCTGAGCCCGGCCAGTGGGCGTCACTCGAGCGCCGGCAGGAGAGCCAGCCGCTCGCAGGCTGATTAGCCTGGGCGGCATTGCCACGCTTGACGCCGGGCGGCCCTTCAGCGATAATTTCGCCTCCGCATGTGCCGAAGTGGCGGAACTGGCAGACGCACCAGATTCAGGGTCTGGCGCCCTCCGGGGTGTCCGGGTTCAAATCCCGGCTTCGGCACCATTTTCCTTCTCCCCTCCGGCTATGTGCCGTCTCCTGGCCGACGTAAACTAAGCCTGCCAAGCAGTTGCTAGCTCTTCCGGGACCAAAGAACCCCCCAAAAGATTGCCGTCGCAAGGTTGCGTAGCGGCGTGACTGGCGCTAGCGTGAGGACAGGTCCGTGGGAGAAGTTCTCGCAAGGATCATCTTAAAGGGAGGGTGCGCCATGGATATTTCGGGCTTGCTCTTCAGGGCCGGGATGATACACGGAATCGAACCCGTGCAGGCGATTGCGGAGGTGGGCCTTCTCTTCGGCCTGCTCACCTTGGCTGCCTACTGGTCCGAACGAAGAGGCCGGCCACTCAACAAGCTGCTGCAGGCCAGTGTCGCCCTTGCCACGATCATCCTCTATTTCCAGTGGCGGGTGTCGCCGCCCATTCCCTTCAGCATGCTGGCGACGATCTACGTGGTCAGCTGCGTCGCGATCTGGGGATGGGTCTCTTCGAATGAGACGTACTGGCAGGACTTCCGTCGCCCGATCCTCGCGGTGCTCGACGGCAACACCAGATCGACCCGGATCATGAGGGCTCTCGCGGTGGTTGCCATTCCACTGGCCGTCGGAGTCCTGACCTATAGCGTAATCCGGCCACTCGGCCCGGACGAAGGCGCCCCGATTGAGCTGCGCGTGTACCACGCTGCACCACCCCAATCATTCGTGGTCTACAGCCCGTCCGACTTCAAACAGTAAGCGCCTGGCCTAAAGAACTTTG
>JBFKNO010000081.1:0-9621 GCA_041629275.1 Nitrospiraceae bacterium | reverse complement strand
GCGGTATTGCCCGTCGATCGAGGATAAGGTTGTGCGGTTCGCCGACAAGGCACGCCATCAGATTTTCATCGAGCCCGAGGGGTTGGACACCGACGAATATTACCCGAACGGGATCTCGACGAGCCTGCCGGTCGACGTGCAGGCTGCCATGCTCCGCACCATTCCCGGCTTGGAGCGGTCCACGATGCTCAAGCCCGGCTATGCCGTGGAGTATGACTATTTTCCGCCGCGCCAGCTCCATCCGACGCTGGAGACGAGGCTCGTGGAGGGGCTTTTCCACGCCGGTCAGATCAACGGGACCTCAGGGTACGAGGAAGCCGCGGCACAGGGCATTGTCGCCGGTGTCAATGCGGTGCTCAAGCTCCGCGGGGAGCCTCCCTTTGTCCCGGATCGTTCCGAGGCCTACCTTGGGGTCTTGATCGATGACTTGGTCACCAAGGACGCCCGTGAGCCCTATCGAATGTTCACATCGCGAGCGGAGTATCGCCTTCTCCTCCGGCAGGACAACGCCGATCTGCGACTCACCGAGGCGGGGTATCATCTGGGCCTGGTCTCGGACCGGTTCTATGCCGCCATGCAAAGGAAACGTGAGTCGATACAGCACGAGGTCGCCAGGCTGAGGACCGCAAGGCCCGAGTGGACGCCTCGATTCACCGACTGGGCCGAAGCCGCGACGATCGGCGCGTCGTCCCGCCAGCAGACGCTCGCGCAGCTCCTCAAACAGCAGGAAATCGGGTACGAGGCGTTGTTGGAGGCCCTGGGAGAAACGGGCCCCGAGGACCCTGATGTCCGAGCCTGCGTTGAAATCGAGATTAAATACGAAGGCTATATCAAACGTCAGCTGCAACAGGTAAGTCGGTTCAAGCGGCTGGAGCAGCGCCCCATCCCTCCTGCTTTCAACTACGAGGCGGTCAGAGGATTCTCACGCGAGGTCCGGGAGAAGCTCGAACGCTTCAGGCCAGCCTCGGTAGGACAAGCCTCGCGCATCTCCGGAGTAACGCCCGCAGCAATTTCTCTCCTCTTGGTTGCCTTGGAGCGAGACCGTCGACAGGCTTGCTGAGAGGCTCCTGCCCGATCCATTCCCCAATCCTGTTTCCTCTCGTACCCAAGCCATTTCTCTTCAGGACCGTCATTTTTGCTCTTGACCATTGGTCGTCGTTCGCGTAGATGTTCCACGTGGAACGTGCCGCGCAGGTGGCTCATTGGTTGCGGGACGGAGCGGCTGAACTAGGGTTATCGCTGGCTGATTCGGCGTTTGAAGATTTAAATAAGTATCTGACAGAACTGAAGAAATGGAACAAGAAGGTTAATCTTACCGCACTCCGGACGGACGAGGACATCGTCGTCAGACATTTCCTCGATTCCCTTTTCTGCTGCAAGGCCCTGCCGATTCCTCATCACGCGAGGTTGCTCGATGTCGGAGCGGGCGCCGGCTTTCCCGGGCTTCCCATTAAGATTGCCACTAGGTCGGTCAATCTCACCCTGCTCGAACCCAACCAGAAAAAGACCGCGTTCCTCCGGCACGTCGTCGGCGTCCTCGGCCTGGAGGGCGTGACCGTGGTCCCGGCAAGGGTCGAGCAGGCGCTGGAAACCCCAGCGGTGAAGTCGCCGTTCAGCCATATAGTCTCCCGTGCGCTCAAGCTTCAGGAAAACATCCATCTTATTAAGCCTCTGCTTGACGAAAAAGGGGTCGTGGCTCTGTGGAGAGGCCCACGGAACGTGGAGATCGAAGACCTTGATGGATTCAAGAAAGACGCTGTCTACCCCTATACGCTGCCGTTTCGCCATGGACAGAGATATCTTGTTGTTTTTTCGAAAATATAATCCAGCTCTCGATTCTGTTCCACGTGGAACAGAGCTCCGGGGGCTCGTGCGCCAGGAGGGGTAGGGGCAATGGGTCGAGTCATCGCGATCGTGAATCAGAAAGGCGGGGTTGGGAAGACCACCACCTCTATCAACCTTGCCGCCTCTCTTGCCATCGCCGAGTGCTCGGTCTTGCTCATCGATATGGATCCCCAGGCCAATGCCACGAGCGGGCTTGGCGTCGATCCGCGCAAGCTGGCTGTTTCCGTTTACGATTGCTTGACCGGCGAGGTCCCGCCAGGGCAGGCCCTGGTGGAGACCTCCGTCCCCAGGCTCTGGTTGATGCCTTCCAAGGCGGACCTGGCCGGGGCTGAGATCGAGCTGGTCGCGGTCGAGAATCGCGAGGGCGTCCTAAAGCGAATGCTAGCTGATCTACAGAACGCCTATGATTTCATCATCCTCGATTGCCCTCCGGCTCTGGGGCTTTTGACGATCAATGCCCTGGTGGCATCCACGTCGATCCTGGTTCCGGTTCAATGCGAGTATTACGCGATGGAAGGGCTTGGTCGCCTGATGGAAAATGTTCAGCGGGTGAAACAGGGGTTAAACCCTGAGCTGGAGATCGAGGGGATTCTGCTGACGATGTTTGACGCCCGGAACAGCTTAGCGAGGCAGGTTGCCGAGGAGGTGCGGGGGTATTTCAAGGACAAGGTGTATCACACCGTCATCCCGCGCAATGTGACCTTGGCAGAAGCGCCTAGCTACGGCCGACCGGTCATGCTCTATAACGTGGCGGCAGCAGGTTCCCAGGCCTACCTTCAACTCACAAAGGAGTTCCTCAGCCATGGAAAAGAAGGCGCTCGGTAGGGGCTTAGAGGCATTGCTCCCTATTGCTGATGATGAAAAAAGCATTAAAAGTCAACATGTTATGGATATTCACGTGGACCATGTCTTGCCCAACCGCAATCAGCCGCGCCAGGACTTTCCGGAGGAGCAGCTGGCCCAGCTGGCGGATTCCATCAAGCAATCGGGTCTCCTTCAACCGATCGTCGTGCGCCGGAAGGGTGATGGGTTATTTGAGTTGATCGCGGGGGAGCGTCGGTGGAGAGCCGCCAGGCTCGCCGGTCTCCGGAGCGTCCCGGCTGCGGTCAGGAACTGCTCGGACTCGGAAGCGATCATCTACGCCCTCATCGAGAACCTGCAGCGGCATGACCTCAATCCCATGGAAACGGCACGTGCCTACCATCGCATGGCCAGTGAGTTCGGCCTGACTCAAGATGAGATCGCCGATCAGGTGGGGAAGGATCGCTCGTCGGTGGCAAACTTCGCCCGGCTCGTGCATCTGCCCAGCGAAATTCAGCAGCTGGTGGAGTCGGGCGCGATCTCAACAGGCCATGCAAAGGTGATCATGGGTCTTCAGCGACCGGAGGATCAGCTTCGGCTGGCTCGCCGCGTGGCGCAGGAACAACTGTCGGTCAGGCAGACCGAGCGCCTGGCGGAGGCGGAGTTCCGGCCGAGGCCGCGCCATGGGGCCGGCCCGGCCCGGGCGGCCTCCAATCCCTATACCGATCTCGAGGCGCGACTGCAGCGGCGCTTGGGCACCAAGGTCACAATACAAAAAAGGAGGCATGGAGGACGTGTTGTGATACACTACTTTTCTCAGCCGGAACTTGAGAGAATCATTGAGACTTTGCTTGACTGATCACGTCCCGCCGCACGGTCGCATCGAGGGCGCCGTTCTCATCCATCAGACCGAAGCCCCCTTGCGCTGACCCGGCGAAGCCGGACGCTCCCAACGAGTCTGTACGAGAAACACTGTCGCGCGGTGTTGCTGCAACGACCATCATAAGGAGGAGTCGCCATGTGGAAGAAGGACAAGCCGGAGTCCAAGGGAACCTGGGAAGACGGAACCGGGGAGGAGGGACAGGAATCCGTGTCCACCGATGGAGAGGCCGGTCAGGGTGTGAACGCGTTCGTCGGCAAGGGCGTCGAGTTCAAAGGGGTCATCTCCTACAATGGGACCGTCCGCATCGACGGCCACATGGAGGGAGAAATCCATACCGAGGGCACGCTCCTCGTCGGCGAGGAGGCGGTGATCACCGCGACGGTCAGCGCGGGCACGATCATCTGCAAGGGGAAAATCACCGGCGACATCCAAGCGAAAGAGAAAGTCAAGCTCCGCACGCCCGCGATTCTGAACGGCTCGGTGACGACACCCACGCTGTCGATGGAGGAGGGCGTCCTGTTCAACGGCAGTTGCGAGATGAGCAGATCGGGTGTGCGTGACCATGGGGAGAAGGGCCTCCATCCCGTGGGCGGGCCGGCGAGCAATTTGAAGCGCAGCGCGGGGTAGTGCCGTTCCAGCGATGATCTGCAGCGAACTTGCGCCGAGTGGTTGCTTGTGTTGTGAGGCTTCAGATATCGGCCGGCGCCATGCCTGCCACGCTGAAAGGGCACGAGCCATTTGAAAGTCGCGCGGTCGATGCGTATCCCGCCTGCGCCACGCCGGAAACGAGACATGGCAGGCTCCAGCCGGGATCATGCGCCGTCGATGATGGCGGGCTGCGCGGGCCGATGACCGGAATTTGAGGAGGAACGAGCATGTGGTCATCCAACGACAAGAAATCCAGCGCCCTGGGGGGGGATGAGAATTTCACCTTTCTAGGCAAAGGTGTCGACTTCAAGGGCATCGTGCACTTTGAAGGCACCGTCCGCATCGACGGGCGCTTGGAAGGTGAGATTCATACGAAGGGAACATTGGTGGTCGGAGAACTGGCGACCATCAAGGGAATCATTTCAGCAGGCGTGCTGGTGAGCAGCGGCAAGATCAACGGAACGGTGACCGCGAGCGAGAGGGTCCAGCTCATGAAGCCGGCCGTGCTGATCGGCGACGTGCGAACCCCGGCCATCACGATCGAGGATGGCGCGCATTTCCACGGCATGTGCGACATGGGCGCGGACAAGTGGACGGAAGAGCACCCCGCCCCGCCGGAGGAGGGCGATCACGAAAAGGTGCACGACCTGTCCATGCACCGCAGCAAGGTGCGGGCGCAGGACCTCTGAGCGATCAGGCCTATGGCGCGACCGACTGTCATGCTGGGGATGAGCGGCGGGGTGGACAGCTCCGTGGCGGCCCTGCTCCTGACCGAGCAAGGGTACCGGGTCCACGGGATCACCCTCCAGGTCTGGGAGCACGAGGACGAGACCGTGGCTCGCTCGAAGCGGTGGCAGGAGCGCGGCTGCTGCAAGATCGGTCTGGCTCGCCACGTGGCCAAGCGACTGGGTATTGTTCACGAGGTGGTCGACACGCGCGAGGCCTTCCGCGCCGGGGTGATCGACGATTTCGTCTCGGGTTATGTCTCCGGGGCGACGCCAAACCCCTGTGTGCGGTGCAACGAGCGTGTGAAGCTGCGGCTGCTCTGCGAGCTCGGGAGAGCACGGGGGGCGGACGGGGTGGCCACGGGGCATTACGCCCGAATCCTTCCGCACGAGGGTCGACCGTACCTGCACCGGTCCACGAACGCGACCAAGGATCAGAGCTACTTTTTGTACCGGGTGAAGCCCGAGTGGCTGTCGTACCTGCACTTCCCCGTCGGGGACATGCAGAAGCCCGAGGTTTATGCCCGCGCGGAAGCGCTCGGGCTGCCGGCGGACGAGCTCAAGGAGAGCCAGGAGATCTGCTTCGTGAGCGAGGGGAACTACCGGTCGTTCGTCGAGCGCGAGGCGCCCCATGCGAGGCGGCCGGGCCTGTTTCAGGACGAGACCGGCCGGACCATCGGGCAGCACGACGGCATCGCGTTTTACACGCGCGGGCAGCGTCGCGGCCTCGGCGTGGCGACCGGCCGCCGCCTCTACGTCCAGACCGTGGTGCCCGAGACGAACACCGTCGTGCTCGGTCCCGAAGAGGCGCTGCTGCAGCATGAGTGCGTGGTCACGGATCTGAATCTGTTCGACGATCGGATCGCCGACGGTCCGGCTGACGTGGAGGCCAAGGTCCGCTACGCGACCCCGTCGTCGCCCGCCACGCTGGAGCCCGCGAGCCCCGACCGGGTCCTCGTCCGATTCCGAAGCCCCCAGCGAGCTTTGAGTCCCGGCCAGTCGGCGGTCTTTTACTGCGGCGATCGGGTGCTGGGCGGCGGCATCATTCATGAGGATTTCCGCGACCTTCCTGCTTGACAGGTCCTGATCCCCAGTGGTAGCCTGGCCCGTTTTTCCGTGCCCACCCGCACGTAAACGTTACCGAAACACCCCCACGCTCAACCGTCAGGACCACCATGAAGGGTTCGCTCTCACGCCGATATGCCAGAGCTCTGTATGAGCTCGTCGACCAGCCAGCCGTGGAGCCGGTCCGCAAGGGGCTCGAAGCCGTGAGCGAGGCGATGGCGGAGTCCGAGGCGCTCAGACATGTGGTGGCGTCACCGGCGTTCGGGGTGGATGAGAAGATGGCGGTGCTGGCGGAGCTGAGCGACCGTCTCGGCTGTCCCGACCTCGTGAAAACGATCCTCAAGCAGCTGATCGTCAAGAACCGGGTGGGTCATATCCGCGACATCGCCGACGCCTTCGGCGATCTCGCCGCCGAGACGAAGGGCGCCAGGGCGGTGACGATCACGGCGGCCTCCGCCTTGCCGGCTGAGGAGCAGCGGCGTCTGCAAGGCCGCCTCCGCGACGTCCTGAAGGGGGACGTCACCATCACCTATGAGAGCGACCCGAGCTTGGTGTCAGGACTGAGAGTGCGAGTCGGCAGCCTGGTTTATGACAGCTCCCTGCAGAATCGTCTGAGCACCATGCGGATGCTGCTGGCGAAGGAGTAAGCATGCAGATCAAGACGGATGAGATCACCGCGATCATCAAGCAAAAGATCAAGGACTTCGACAAGCACGTCGAGGTCAAGGAAATGGGATCCGTCATCCAAGTCGGCGACGGGATCGCCAAGCTGTACGGCCTTGCCGGGTGTATGGCCGGCGAGATGCTGGAGTTTCCGGGCGGCGTCTATGGGATCGCCTTGAACTTGGAAGAGGACAGCGTCGGCGCCGTGTTGATGGGTGAGGACATCGGCATCAAGGAGGGCGACCCCGTCAAGCGGACCGGACGCATCGCCGAGGTGCCGGTGGGCGACGCCATCATCGGGCGGGTGGTGAACGCCATCGGGCTCCCGATCGACGGCAAGGGCCCCATCAAGACCTCCCAGACGCGCCGCATCGAAATCCGCGCTCCCGGCGTCGTGGAACGCCAGTCCGTGCGCGAGCCGCTCCAGACCGGGCTGAAGGCCATCGATGCGATGATCCCCATCGGGCGGGGGCAGCGCGAGCTGATCATCGGGGACCGCCAGACGGGCAAGACGGCCGTGGCGGTGGACACGATCATCAATCAAAAAGGGCAGAACGTCTTCTGTATCTATGTCGCCATCGGACAGAAGCGCTCGACCGTGGCACGCGTCATCAAGACCCTCGAAGATCACGGGGCGATGGAGTTCAGCACGGTCGTGAGCTCCAGCGCAAGCGAGGCGGCGTCGCTTCAGTTTCTGTCGCCCTACGCGGGGGTCTCCATGGGCGAGTACTTCCGCGACAACGGCAAGCATGCGCTGATCGTGTACGACGACCTCTCCAAGCACGCGGTCGCGTACCGTGAGCTCTCCCTTCTGCTCCGCCGTCCGCCGGGCCGGGAGGCCTACCCCGGGGACGTGTTCTATCTGCACTCGCGCCTGCTCGAGCGCGCCGCCAAGATGAGCCAGGCCCTGGGCGGGGGTAGCCTGACCGCGCTGCCCATCATCGAGACACAGGCCGGCGACGTCTCCGCCTACATCCCGACCAACGTCATTTCGATCACCGACGGGCAGATCTACCTGGCCAGCGACCTGTTTTATTCGGGCATCCGTCCCGCGATCAATGTCGGCCTCTCCGTCTCGCGAGTCGGCGGCGCCGCGCAGATCAAGACGATGAAGCAGGTGGCCGGGACTCTCCGCCTCGATCTCGCGCAGTACAGGGAAATGGCCGCCTTCTCGCAGTTCGGCAGCGAGCTGGACAAAGCCACGCAGGCGCAGCTCGCGCGCGGCGTGCGAATGGTGGAGCTGCTGAAACAGGGCCAGTACAAGCCCATGGCCGTGGCGGATCAGGTGCTGGCGATCTACGCCGGCGTCAACGGGTTCGTGGACGACGTGCCTGTGGACAAGATTCGCGACTTCGAGGACGACCTCCAGCGCTACGTCAACGAGCACCAGCCCCAAATCAAGCAGGAGCTCGTGAGCAAGGCCAAGATCGATGACGCGCTCGGAGGGCAACTGAAGCAACTGCTCTCGACGTTCAAGCAGAAGTTGGGGTACGAGGCGAAACCCTAGCACGCTCACAATTAGGAACATCGCCCGGTATGGCTAGCCTGCAGGCTCTCCGGCGCAAGATCGGCGCCGTCAAGAATACCCAGAAGATCACCAAGGCCATGAAGATGGTGGCCGCGGCGAAGCTCAAGCGCGCGCAGGATCGGATCCTTGCGGCGCGGCCCTATGCCCACAAGATGCGGAGCGTGCTCGGTGATCTCAGCCGGCGCGTCAACCGGGCCTCGCACCCACTCCTGCAGAAGCGGGGCGGCCGCCTCGTCGAGGTGCTGGTGGTCACCAGCGACCGCGGCCTCTGCGGCGCGTTCAACGCGAACATCGTGCGCCGCGCGGTCGAAACCCTTCGGGAGCGGGAGGCGGCAGGCTGCAGCGTGACACTGAGCCTGATCGGGCGGAAGAGCCGCGACTTTTTTCGTCGCCGGCACTGGCCCATTCGGCAGCAGTGGCCCGATGTGTTCGATAGGCTGACCTACGAGCATGCCATCGACATCGGGCGCGATCTGACCCAGGAGTTCGTCAGAGGCACCTTTGACGAGTTGTACGTGATCTATAATGAGTTCAAGTCCGCGATCCAGCAGCAGGTGATCGTCGAGAAGCTCTTTCCCGTGGACGCCCTCGAGGCGATCGCTGACCCCAACCAGCTCCCGGGCGGCAGCTTCCTCTACGAACCCGACGAAAACGAGCTGCTGGGGGCCCTCATCCCCAAACACTTCGAGATCCAGACGTTCCGCATTCTGTTGGAGTCTTCGGCCGCCGAGCAGGGCGCGCGGATGGCTGCAATGGACGGCGCGACCCGCAATGCGGGTGAGCTCATCAAGAAGTTGACGCTGTACTACAACAAGACGAGACAGGCGGCGATCACCAAGGAGTTGATGGATATCGTTGGAGGCGCGGAGGCGCTGAGATAAAGAAGGAGCACGTCGTGAATACAGGTAAGGTTGTTCAGGTCATCGGTCCCGTTGTGGACGTCGAATTTCCGCAGGGCCAGCTCCCCAATATCTACAACGCGCTGAAGGTCGAGGAGCAGGCCGATGAGAAGACCGGGAGGCCCGAGATCCGGCTGACATTGGAGGTCGCGCTGCACCTCGGGGAGAACCGGGTTCGCGGCGTCGCGATGTCGTCTACCGACGGCCTGGTGCGGGGAATGGCGGTCCACAACACCGGGGCGGCGATCTCGATTCCCGTCGGTCGAGAGACGCTCGGCCGTCTGATCAACGTCCTGGGCGAGCCCGTCGACGGGCTCGGCGAGATCAAGACCAAGACCAAGTACCCGATCCATCGACCGGCGCCGCCCCTGGACGAGCAGGAAACGAAGACGGAGGTGCTCGAGACCGGCATCAAGGTCGTGGATCTCCTCGAGCCCTATTCCAAGGGCGGCAAGGTCGGCCTGTTCGGCGGCGCGGGCGTCGGCAAGACGGTAACGCTGATGGAGCTCATCCGGAACATCGCGCTCGAGCACAGCGGCTACTCCGTGTTCGCCGGGGTGGGCG
>JBFKNO010000080.1:0-9753 GCA_041629275.1 Nitrospiraceae bacterium | reverse complement strand
CCGACCGCCCCCAGACTGGAGGCCTCGACACCCCCCTCCTCTTCGGCGGCGCCCGCCATTTTCAGCATATCCTCGGTCGCTTCCTCTCTGATGACATCCACCACGTCATCCACCGTGATGATGCCGAGCATCCGATGATCATGGTCGACAACCGGAATGGCCAGGAGGTTGTAGCTGGCAACCTGGCGGGCGACCTCTTCTTGATCCATGTCCTCGATCACCGTGCGCACATCACGCGCCATGATGTGCTTCAAGGGCGTGACCGGCGGCACGGTCAACAGCTGGCGGAGTGAGACGACCCCGACCAGACGGTCGTCCTTGTCCGTCACGTAGATGTAGAAGACCATTTCGGCGTCGGTCGCGCGTTGGAGCACGCCGATCGCTTCCTGGGCGGTCGTGTCCTCGGAGAGCGCCAGAAACTCCGTCGTCATGATGGCGCCGGCCGTATCCTTGGCGTGCTTCAGCAGACCGGCGACATCGGTCGAGTCCTCGATTTTCATCAAGCCCAGGATTTCCTTCGCCCGCTCCTCCTCCAGCACGCTCAGAATATACGCCACGTCGTCCGGACCAAGATCTTTCAACAGCCACGCCACATCCGGTGCCGTCAGGTCGACCACCATCGTCTCGATATTGGTCGCATCCATCTCACTGAGCACCTGCCCGCGTTTCGTTTCCGGGCGCACCAACTCGAACACTGTACGTTTTTCCTTCACCGAGGAGAGGTGCTCGATAATCTTGGCGATGTCGGCGGGGTGCAGCCGATTCACCATCTTGCCAATGTTGGAGATCGCCCCTCGCCGAAGGAGGCGACGGCAGGAATCGAAAATGCGGTCGAACCTCGTCTGTTCCTTCCCGACGGCTTCGCGGGAAAGGTCCCGAAGCGACTCGCGGTCAGATTGCGGTGAGTGCATGCTTATCTCACCCCCTCACCCCAACCCTCTCCCCCCAGGGGAGAGGGAGCCTCCGAGGCTTGCAATCGACATGAACACACTTCCCATCAGCCTAATATCCAAGTTCCACGAGGGTTTGCTCGTTTTCCCGCCACCCTTCCCGCACCTTGACCCAGAGCTCGAGAAAGACTTTCATCCCGAAAAGCCCCTCCATGGCCCGGCGCGCTTCCGTCCCAATCGCCTTGAGCCGGCTGCCCCTCGCCCCCACGACGATCGGCTTGTGAGTCTCCTTGTCGACGAAAATCACGGCCGCGATACGGGCGAGGCGTCCTTCTTCCACGAACTGCTCGATCTCGACGGCGATCCCGTGCGGCACCTCTTCCCGCGTTCGTTGCAGCACTTTCTCCCGGATGATCTCCGCCGCCAAGGTTCGCATCGTCTGATCGGTCATGACATCGGGACCGTAGCGGGAGGGACCCTCGGGCAGGGCCTGTCGCACGGCTCCGACCAGGCGATCGAGGTTGTCGCGCGTCTTCGCCGAGAGGGGCACGATCTCGGACCAGTTCAGCAGCCGACGATAGTCGTCGATCAGCGGCAGGATACGCGATTTATTGACGAGGTCAACCTTGTTGATGAGGAGGAAGACGGGTCTCGGGAATTGGGTCAGATGGTCGCGGACCCGCTCAATGACCAGGAAGTCGCCGGTCCGCGGAGGGGCGGTCGCCTCGACCATGACGAAGAGCACGTCGGCTTCCCGCATGGTCTCCTGGGCGGTCCGGACCATTCGCTGGCCGAGCAGATGGCTGGGTTTGTGGAGCCCGGGCGTGTCGAGCAAGATCACCTGCATATCCGCGTCGTTGAACACGCCCAGAATTCGGGTGCGGGTGGTCTGGGGCTTGTCCGAAACGATAGCGATGCGTTCGCCGACGAGCGCATTCAGCAGCGTCGATTTTCCGACGTTGGGGCGGCCGATGATCGCAACGATTCCGAATTTCACAGTCGATGACTTCTTGCAAGGCTACCTCTGCGAACCTCGCACGATCTTGTAGACCGTTTCGCCGTCACGCACGAACCCCAACCGCTCTCTCGCCAATTCTTCGATGCGGGTCGGGTCCGTCTGGACCCGGCTGATCTCCTCGCGCAGCTCTTCGTTCGACTGCTCGAGCGCGGAGATCTCCCGCTCCAACTCGTGGGCCTGCTGTCGCATGGCCAGGTAGCGGTTGAGCCCCATGTCGTCGAAAAAGACGGTTGCCACCACGAAGCCGGCCACTATGAGCCCGAGGACCGCAAGCCCGCCCCATGCGGGCCTTCTCCGGGAAAGCGTTCGGCGACGGCGATTTCGCTTGGTCGTCATAGCAAGAAGAGTGGGGCCTCCACCTCTCTTCCCTCTCCCTCCAGGGGAGAGGGAGTTGGATCCCCGGCCCTCTCCCTCGAAACGGGGGAGAGGGGGGAATAGGGTTCTAATCCGGCAATCCGAGCGCCGATCTTCCAGGATAGACGGCCGATGCTCCCAGCTCTTCCTCGATCCGCAGGAGCTGATTGTACTTTGCGACGCGATCCGTCCGGGACAAGGACCCCGTTTTGATCTGGCCGGCGTTCATCGCCACCGCGACATCCGCAATGGTCGTGTCCTCGGTCTCCCCCGACCGATGGGAGACGATGGCTCGGTACCCCGCGCGTCGCGCCAGCTCGATCGTTTCCAGGGTCTCCGTGAGCGTCCCGATTTGGTTCAACTTGATCAAAATGGCGTTGCCGATTCCTTCCTTGATCCCCTTGGCCAGGATCGCAACGTTGGTGACGAAAATGTCGTCCCCCACCAGTTGTATGCGGGCTCCCAGGCGCTGCGTCAGCAGTTGCCAGCCCTTCCAATCCAGCTCGCTGAGCCCATCCTCGATCGAGACGATGGGGTAGCGATCCGCCAGACGGGCGTAGTACCGGACCATGTCATCGGACGATCGCTCCGCCTGCTTTTCCGCCTTGAGCAGGTACCGGCTCTTCTCATAGAACTCGCTGGCCGCCGCGTCCAACGCGATCACGATCTCCCGGCCCACCCGGTAGCCGCACTGCTCGATCGCGTCCACGATCAGCTCGACGGCCTGCTCGTTGGATTTCAGGTCGGGTGCGAATCCTCCCTCGTCCCCGACCGCCGTGCTCAACCCGCGCTTCTTCAAGAGGCCCTTGAGCGTGTGAAACACCTCCGTCGCCATCCGCAGCGCCTCGCTGAATCGCGTGGCGCCGATGGGCATGATCATGAATTCCTGCAGGTCGAGACGATTGTCCGCGTGGGCTCCGCCGTTGATAATGTTCATCATGGGCACGGGCAGCGTTCGCCCGCTGGCCCCGCCCAGGTACCGGTACAACGGCTGGCCCGTCTCGGTCGCCGCCGCGCGGGCGACGGCCAGGGACACACCCAAGATCGCGTTGGCGCCAAGACGGCCCTTGTTGGGGGTCCCGTCGAGGCGGATCATGGCGTGATCCACCTCGGCCTGGTTGAAGGCATCGAGGCCGATGAGCCGGGGCGCGATCGTCTTGGCGACGTTCGAAACCGCCTTCGAGACACCCTTTCCCATCCAGCGCTTCTTGTCCCCGTCCCGCAGCTCGATCGCTTCCTTCTCCCCCGTGGAGGCCCCGGAGGGCACAGCCGCGCGGCCGCTCGCTCCACTCTCGAGCGTCACGTCGACCTCCACGGTCGGATTGCCTCGGCTGTCCAAAATTTGACGGGCTTTGATCTCTCGAATCGCGCTCATGATTTTGTCGATCCACCCTCACCCTTTCCCTCTCCCCCCAGCGGTAGGAGAGGGTAAGGGTTCTGCCTCAGAGATTCGCTGCAAAATCATACACAGGCGTTTCCAGCACCCTCACGGGTGGACGGTTCTCCCACAGCGTCTTCTGAAGGCGTTCCACAGTTTCAGGACTGTATAACCTTTCTCCACATTGAATGCATACACGGGCCGGCACATGCTCTACGACGATCAACCTGTCTTCAACCTGGATCGTGTAAGTGACCGACTCCTCCCTCATCGGTGCGCCACAGAGGTCACAGCTCATGTCACGTTCTCCTGATCTTGAAGTCGATCCAACGTTCCGGCTGCGGCTCATAGACCGTGATTATCTTCAGAAGTGGACGCGTCGGATGGCTGCACTGCACATGTCTGGGTCTGCCAGACGCCGTGCGTCCGAATATCAAACAGCTAGGCCCGTACTTGTCCTGCGGATAGTCCTCGATTACCTCTCCCGACGCAATCGTCTGGCGCAGTTCCTGCACGCTGATTCGGCGGAGAATGCTGTGATCGACCGCATGCTGAGTAAACTCCCAAAGACCTTGTGCGACCTTGCTTCGGATGTCCGCGATCAATCAGTGTCCCACGCCATGAGTTCCCATGCTTTGACTTTTCCGATCTCGCTATGGCTCTGGGCAAAGACCTTCTAACTTTCCAACTTCTTCTTGAGCAGCTCGTTGACTTTTCCGGGGTTGGCCTTCCCGCACGAGGCCTTCATGACTTGCCCGACGAAGAATCCCAGGACGGCCGGCTTTCCCCCACGATACTGCGCCACCTGAGTCGGGTTCGCCGTGATGACGTCGTCGACCAATCGTCCAAGGAGCCCCTCATCCGACTCCTGCCTCAGCCCCTTTTCCTCGACCAGTTGCTCCGGACTGGTGCCGGATGCGTAGAGCTCCGGGAACAGATCGCGCGCCACCTTCAGGCTGACCGTGCCGTTGTCGACGAGCAAGAGCAGACTCGCCAGTCGCTCCGGGGTGACGGGCGAGCACTCGACAGGCGTCTGGGAGGCGTTGAGCTCGCGTCTCAATTCTCCCATGACCCAGTTGCTCACGGTTTTCGGCTGCTCGAACAATCGGACGCAGGCCTCGAAGTAGTCGGCAAGCGGCTTGGACGCGATCAGCACACCCGCGTCATAGTCCGGTAGCCCATACTGCCGGATGAATCGGGCCTGGCGCGTAGCCGGCAACTCGGAGATGTCCTGGCGCCATGCCTCGAGCTGCTCCCGGGGCAGGCTCAGGGGCACCAGATCCGGGTCGGGGAAATACCGGTAGTCGTGCGCCTCCTCCTTGCTGCGCATGACGAAGGTCTTGCCCTGACCCACGTCCCAGAGGCGGGTTTCCTGTTCGACCGCACCGCCCTCGCTGAGGACGGCCGTCTGGCGCTTGATCTCATACTCCAGCGCGTCTTTGACGAACTTGAAGGAGTTGATGTTCTTGAGCTCGACTTTCGTTCCCAGGACCTGCTGTCCCGGCGGTCGGAGCGACAGATTCGGCTCGCACCGGAGGTTCCCCTGCTCCATGTTCCCCTCGCAGACGCCCAAATAGACCAGCGTGTCGCGCAGGCTCTTGAGGTACGCCACCACCTCCTCCACGGTCCGCATGTCCGGTTCGGTGACGATCTCCAACAAGGGGGTGCCGGCGCGGTTCAGATCCACACGGCTCTGGGGCCCCGAGCCCTCGTGGAGGTTCTTGCCCGCGTCCTCCTCGAGGTGCGCCCGCCGGATCCGGATCCGTTTCGTCTCGCCGTTGACGGTGACGTCCACCCACCCGCTGTGACAGATCGGCGCCTCGTACTGCGAGATCTGGTAGCCCTTCGGCAGGTCCGGATAGAAATAATTCTTCCGGGCGAACCGGTTCGTCGCCCCCACCTCACAGTTCAGGGCTACGCCGGCTTTGACGGCGAGCTCCACCGCCCGGCGGTTGATCACCGGCAACGAGCCCGGCAAGCCGAGGCAGACCGGGCAGGTTCGTGTGTTGGCAGGCAAGCCGAACTCCGTCCCGCACCCGCAGAACATCTTGGACTGCGTGCTCAACTGGGCGTGGACCTCGAGCCCGATCACCGCCTCGAAGGTCATGGACTAAACTTCCTTCTTCTCCCCCAACCGGTCACGCTCTCGCTTCATCGCATCGCGGCCGGCGTCGAACGCCTCGGTCAGGACCGACTTGTTCTCCTCGTAGATGTCGCGCCCTTTCTGGACCACCCGTTCGAATTCCTTTCCGGCCTTCTCCCCCATGTCGCGCATCCCCTCCTCGGCCCGCCGCGCATAGGACCGCAACTGCTCGCGTGATTGCTCTCCCGTCTGTGGTGCCAGGAGCAGGGCCGCAACGGCCCCCGCCAAGGCACCGGTCACCATCGCCAAGAACACGGTTCCCACCGACACTCCGCCGTTATCGCTGGCCATCGGTATTCCCTCCTTCTTTATGCGCCCGTTGTATCAACACACTCGACGCCGCTTTCACTCCCGCCAGCATGCCGGCCAGGTTGACCAGGAGCGTCGTGCCCTTCCCCCGCATCGCCTGGTGGACGTGGTGCACGGATTCTCCCACCTCCCCCACGGCATGGAGCAGCGCCGCCGCGTGTTCGACGCTGTCCCTGGCCTCTTCGGTGACGGCGCTGAGATTTTCCGTCACCACGCGGACTTCCTTCACCAAGGCCGGCACCTCCGCATCGAGGTGGGCCATCAGTCGCTGCGACTCGGCCACCGTTTTCTTCACCTCGATCAGCGTCGGGATCAGGAATCCGACCAGGACGACAAAGGCCACGGCCACCACCGCGACGGCGATTTCGATAATCATGGCGCCTCCGCTCGAGAGGTAATTGGGTAATTCGGTAATTGGGTAATTGTAGCTCCTTCAAGCCTCCCCTTTGTAAGGGGAGGTGCGGAGGGGGCCCGATCTGTCTCCGTTCTTAATTACCCATTTACCCACTTACCGAATTCCCTTACCGCAATGCGGGCCTTTTCGTCCGCCATTCGGTAACTTGCTCGTAGGCATGGGCGACCCGCAAGACCACATCCTCCTCGAACGGGCGCCCGATCACCTGAAGACCGATCGGCAGCTTGCCCGTGGTGAAGCCGCAGGGCAGCGACAGCGCCGGGACGCCGGTGAGGTTCACGGAAATCGTATAGATATCGGACAGGTACATTTGAAGCGGGTCCTCGACCTTCTCGCCGAGCTTGAAGGCGGGGGTCGGCATCACCGGGGTGACCAGCACGTCCACCTCGCCGAGCACCTCGGCGAATTCCCTGCGCATCAGCGTCCGTACGGCCTGGGCTTTGGCATAGTAGGCGTCATAATAGCCCGCGCTGAGCGCGTAGGTCCCCAGCATGATTCGCCGCTTTACCTCCGGCCCGAAGTCCTCCTGCCTGGTCCTCATGTACATGTCGAGCAGATCCCTGGCCTGTTTCGTGCGAAGGCCGTAGCGCACCCCGTCGTATCGCGCCAGGTTGGAGCTGGCCTCCGCGGTGGCGATCAGGTAGTAGGTGGCGACCGCGGCCGGAGTCAGCGGAAGCGAGACCTCTTTGACCGTAGCCCCCAGACGCTCCAGCTCCCCGATGGCGGCTCGGATGGCCGCCTCCACCTCCCCGTCGAGCCCTTCCCCGAAGAACTCCCGTGGAACCCCGATCTTGACCTTTTTCAGGTCTCGACGCCGCAGGGCCTTCGTGAAGTCCGGCACGGCCACCGTCGCCGAGGTGGAATCCAACGGATCATGCCCCGCGATTTGTTGCAGCAAGATGGCCGCGTCCGTCACGTCCTTCGTGATCGGGCCGATCTGATCGAGCGAGGAGGCGAACGCGACGAGCCCGTAACGGGACACGCGTCCATAGGTCGGCTTCAGACCCACGACCCCGCAGCAGGCCGCCGGCTGCCGAATGGACCCCCCCGTATCCGATCCCAACGCCGCCGCGCACTCATCCGCCGCGACGGCCGCTGCCGACCCACCGCTGGACCCCCCGGGGATACAGGTCAGGCTCCAGGGATTCCGGCTCGGCCCGAAGGCGGAATTCTCGGTGGACGACCCCATGGCAAATTCGTCCAGATTCGTCTTGCCCAGCAGCAGGGAGCCCTGCGCACGCAACCGTGCCATCACCGTCGCATCATAGGGGGGCACGAAGCCGGCGAGCACACGCGAGGCGCAGGTCGTCGGTACCCCTTCGGTGCAGATGTTGTCCTTGACGGCGAGCGGCATGCCCATGAGGGGGAGGGTCCGGCGCCATCCTTTGAGCTTTTCGTCGAGGGCCTCCGCCTGTGCCATCGCCGATTCTTTTTCAACCGTGATATAGGCTCGGACCTTCGGCTCGACCTGGTTGATCCGCAAGGTGTAGGCACGAACGATGTCACGCGCGGTGACCTCACCGGCCGTGAACTTCTTTTGGAGCTCGTGCAGTGTCAGCTTGTGTAAAGACATGTGACTTCAGGTCAGTGGATAACTAGGTAATATAGGTAATTCGAGGATTCTGCGAGTGCGTCTGCCCGCAATTACCCATTTACCCCCTTACCCAATTACGTCTTCTCAACGATCTTATTGTGCCCGTCCACTTGAATGATGCGAGGTCGGTGCCGTTTCGCCTCGTCTTCCCCGTAATACTCGTAGCAGAAGATGATGACCTTGTCGCCAACCACGGCCTTGCGGGCCGTCGGTCCATTCAGCACGACGGCTCCCGAACCACGTGCACCGGCGATGGCATAGGTGGTGAACCGCTCCCCGTTGTTGAGGTTGGAGATCATCACCAGCTCGTACGGCAGGATGCCGGCGGCGTCCAGCAGGTCCTCATCGACCGTCAGGCTTCCTTCATATTCCAGGCAGGCGTCCGTCACCGTCGCGCGATGAATTTTCGCCCGCAACATTTGGCGTAGCATCTTCGATACCTCGTAAGAATCGTAATTAGGTAATTCGGTAATTGGGTAATTGCGGTATCTAACAACGCGACTTCACCCGTTTCTCCTCTTCCCCAATTACCCATTTACCTAGTTACCCATTTACCCATTTACCTAGTTACCGTTCCTCCAATATCCGAGGGACGACGAAATAGCCACCCGACTGCTCCGGGGCATTGGCCAGGGCCCTGTCGACCGGCAGCGACGGTCGCACCGTATCGTCGCGAAAGACGTTGGTCTGATCGAGGACGGTGGCGGTCGGCTCGATCCCCTCCGTGTCCAGGTCCTTGAGTTGCTCCACGTAGGAGAGGATGCTGCTCAACTGCTCGCTGAACGCAGACTTCTCGGACTCGGTAATCTCGAGTCGGGCCAGTCTCGCCACCTTCTCCACTTCTTCCTTACTGATTTTCATCGGCGCGTTTCCTCAAAGGTACCGTAAGTGGGTAATTGGGCAATTAGGTAATTGCGGAAGAGGATAGAGACATCGCGGTTTTCTCCTTTGCCCAATTACCTAGGTTCCCAATTACCCACTTACCTGTTTTCATTCGACAGTGACGCTCTTAGCCAGGTTCCTCGGTTGATCCACGTCCGCGCCCCGCATGACGGCGATGTGGTACGCGAGCAACTGGAGGGCCACCGTATAGAGCATCGGGGTCAGCAGGTCATGCACGTTCGGTATCGTGAACACCGCATCGGCGACCCGACCGAGCTCCCGCTCTCCCTCGCTCACGAAGACGATGACCGGCGCGTGCCGGGCCTTGACCTCCATGAGGTTGTTCACGGTCTTCTCGTACAGGCGGTCGTGCGGCGCCAGGACCACCACGGGCATGTCCTTGTCGATCAACGCGATCGGGCCGTGCTTCATCTCCCCCGCGGCATAACCCTCCGCGTGGATGTATGAAATTTCCTTGAGCTTCAGGGCACCTTCCAGCGCCACCGGATAATTGATGCCGCGCCCCAGATACAGGAAGTTTCGCTTGTTCTGGTACCGCTTTGCAATAGCCACGATCTCGGCTTCCCGCTTGAGGATATGCTCGACCGCCGAGGGGAGTGCGACGAACCGCTCGAGCCAGACCCGACCGTCGGCCGCGCTGACGGCCCCCCGGAGGTGGGCAAAATGCAGCGCGAGCAGGTACAGCGCGGCGAGCTGGCCGGTAAAGGCCTTCGTGGACGCGACCCCGATCTCCGGACCGCAGTGGGTAT
>JBFKNO010000079.1:0-9758 GCA_041629275.1 Nitrospiraceae bacterium | reverse complement strand
TCCAGAATGAGGACGATCTATTCCCTTACCGCTTGCGTGCGGTGCATTCGGCGAGCACCGTGGCGATGAGGAGGGCGGCAAGATCGCTCGTGCGGGTGCTTTCGTCCAGCGGCGGGGAGACTTCCATGACGTCCATCGCGACCAGGTTCGCGTGCCGCGCCACCGTCGCGACACCCGCGAGGATCTCCCGCGCCGTGAGCCCGCCGGGCGCGGTCGCGCTCGCGCCCGGCGCGAAGGCGGCGTCCACGACGTCGATGTCCACGCTCAGGTAGATCCCCGCCGTTCCGGCCGCGGCAATCTCGACGGCCGTACGGGCCGCCTCGACGGCGCCGCGTGCCTCGATGTCCCGTACGCTCAGGCAGGTCACCCCTTGGCCGCGACAATACTCCGCATAGGCCCGGCTGTTGGAGAAGGGCCGCAAGCCAAGCTGGACCAGGTTCGCGCCGCGGACAGTGTCCACCCCCAATTCCAGACAGCGCCGGAAGGGCGTCCCGCTCGTGATCTGCTCGGCGGTAGAGGTGCGCACGTCGTGATGCGCATCGAAGGTGATCAGCCCGAGCGGACGGGCTCGCTCGGCCACGGCGCGGAAGCAGGGGAAGGTCAGGCTGTGGTCCCCGCCGAGAAAGACAGGGAAGGCGGCCGTCGAGGCCACCGCGCGGGCCAGCTCGTAGCACCGCTCGTGCGTCGCGGCCACGTTCCCCGACAGGCAGACCACGTCGCCATAGTCCCCGATGTCCACCGGCGCCAGCGCGCGCTCCCCGTCATCGGCCGCCAGCCGGAGGAGGCTCCGGCGAATCGCCTCCGGTGCGAAGCGCGCACCGGGCCGCGTCGGGATGGCCCCGTCGAAGGGCAGACCGAGCAGGCCGACCTGGTGTGACTTGGCCAAGGTCGTGTTGCGGATCTGTGCCGCCAGGCGGGGAAAACTTGCGTCCGCGCCGCCACGCTCCCAATTGACGGGACCGGGAAGCAGGTGCTCAGACACGGCGCCCTCCCTGGACCACGACCTGTCCGGCCTTGATGACGGTCTCCACGTGATTCATACCGAACTGATAGGTCACGTCTCCCTCGTGCGCACAGTCCAGGATCAACAGGTCCGCTTGCTTGCCGACCGACAGGCTTCCGAGATCACGCTCCCGCCCGACCGCGCGGGCCGCGTGGAGAGTCAGCCCCTTGAGGATGATCGGATCCGGGACTCGCCACCGGCTCGAGCCGATCGAGGCGATGGCTTGCAGGTTGCTCGTCATGCAGGTGCCGGGATTGAAGTCGCTCGCCAGCGCGAAGGGGACGCCGGCGTCGCGGAATGCCGCCCAGGGCGTCCGGTCCTCCAAGCCCAGGAAATAGGTCACGCCGGGCAGGCCCACGGCCACCGTACCGGACCGAGCCAGGAGCGCGGCATCCGACGGCGAGGTGACGTGGAGATGGTCGACCGAGACCGCCTGCAGGTCCGCCGCGAGCCTCACGCCGCCCAGGGCGTGGAACTGATCACAGTGCATCTTCGGCCGCAGCCCCAGCTTGGCCCCGCGCTCGAGCACGCGGCGGGCGTCCTCCACGCTGAACACATGTTCCTCGCAGAACACGTCGCAGAACGCCGCCAACTTCTCCGTGGCGACGGCGGGGAGCATCTCGTTGCAGACCAGGTCGAGGTAGCGCGCCCGCCCCGCCCGGCCGTCCTTCCGGAACTCGGGGGGCAGCTCGTGCGCCCCGAGAAACGTGGGGATCAGCTCGACCGGGTGCGTCGCGTCGAGGTCCTTGTAGAGACGGAGCGTGTCCAGCTCGTCCTCCGTCGTGAGCCCGTACCCGCTCTTCACCTCCGCGGTGGTCGTCCCGTGCAGCAGCATCTGATCGAGGCGCCGCCGCAGGTCTTCGACAAGGGCCGCTCGCCGCTCGCGCAGCGCGGTCCTTGTCTGCCTGACCGTCGCAAGAATGCCGCCGCCCCGCTGCGCGATGGATTCGTAGGACGCGCCGCGTAGTCGCTCCTGATATTCGTCGCGCCGGCTTCCCGCGAAGCAGAGGTGCGTGTGGCCATCCACGAATCCCGGCATGACGACGCGCCGCTCCGCGTCGATGATCCGGCAGCCGGATGGCCAGCCCCGCGGCGGGACAAGGTCCCGACGCGGTCCCAGCGCGAGAATCTGACGGCTGCCGATGGCGACGGCGGCGTCCTCGATGACCGCCAGCGACGACCAGTCGTCTTGCGCCGGGGCGCAGGTCACCAGCCGGCCGATGTGATCGATGATGAGGGTGGCGGACTGAAGCGTCGAACCGTCCATCCGCTAGGATTCGGGTGGAAGCATGGGGATGTTCATTCCCTGCTCGCGCGCGCAGCGCTGCGCCTCCTCGTATCCGGCGTCGGCATGGCGCATCACGGCCGTGCCGGGATCATTCGTGAGGACGCGCTCCAGACGGCGGGCCGCGTCCGCCGTGCCGTCGGCGACGCTCACGAAGCCGGCATGGAGGCTGTACCCCATGCCCACGCCCCCGCCGTGATGAAAGGACACCCAGGAGGCCCCGCTGGCAGTGTTGAGCAGCGCGTTCAGGATGGGCCAATCCCCGATGGCGTCGCTCCCGTCCTTCATGCCCTCCGTCTCCCGGTTGGGTGAGGCGACGCTGCCGCCGTCGAGGTGATCGCGACCGATCACGATCGGCGCCTGCACCTCCCCTTTCGCGACGAGGTCGTTCATGACCAAGCCCATCTTGGCACGTTCGCCCGCCCCAAGCCAGCAAATCCGCGCCGGCAGGCCTTGGAACCGCACTCTCTCGCCGGCCAGCTTGATCCACCGAGCCAGGTCCGGCTTGTCGGGGAAGGTCTCCAGCACGGCGCGATCGGTGCGGTGAATGTCCTTGGGATCGCCGGAGAGCGCGACCCAGCGGAAGGGACCGATACCGCGGCAGAACAGGGGCCGGACGTAGGCGACCACGAACCCCGGAAAGTCAAAGGCGTCCGCCACGCCCGCCTCCTTCGCTCGGGCCCGGATGTTGTTCCCGTAGTCGAAGACGACGGCGCCTTGCCGCTTGAGGTCGAGCATCCCGCGCACGTGCACGGCGATGCTCTCCATGACTCGCTCGACGAGCCCCTTGGGATCCTTCTCACGCAGCGCGGCCGCTTCCGTCACCGAGAGGCCGCGCGGGATGTAGCCATTCAAGGGATCATGCGCGCTCGTCTGGTCGGTGAGCAGGTCGGGGACGAAGCGACGCCGAGCCAGCTCGGGGACGACATCGGCTGCGTTGGCGACCAACCCGACGGACCGCGCCTCCTTGCGGGCGCGGTACCGATCGACCCTCCGGAGCGCCTCGTCGAGGTCCTCCACCATCTCATCGAGGTACCCGGTCTCCAGGCGCCGCGCCAGACGGCGACGATCCACCTCGACGACGAGCACCGCCGCGCCGTTCATCGTGCCAGCCAGCGGCTGGGCGCCGCCCATGCCCCCGCATCCGGCGGTGACGATCAGGCGGCCCTGCAGGTCGCCGTCGTAATGCTGGCGCCCCGCTTCGGCAAAGGTCTCGTAAGTGCCCTGCACGATGCCCTGCGTGCCGATGTAGATCCAGGACCCCGCCGTCATCTGCCCGAACATGATCAGTCCGGCGCGCTCGTGCTCGAAGAACTGGTCCCAGGTGGCCCACTTCGGGACCAGGTTGGAGTTGGCGATGAGCACGCGCGGCGCGTCCCCGTGGGTGCGGAAGACGCCGACAGGTTTGCCGGACTGGACGAGCAGGGTCTCGTCCCCGCCGAGACGCTCGAGCGTCCTGACCAGCGCGTGGTAGCAGTCCCAGTTGCGGGCCGCCTTGCCGATCCCGCCGTAGACGACGAGATCCTCCGGTCGCTCGGCGACCGCCGGATCGAGATTGTTCATGAGCATGCGGAGCGCGGCTTCCTGCGCCCACCCTTTGCAGCGCATCGTCACTCCCCGCGGCGCGTGAATGGGACCTGGATATCCGCTGTGTGTCACCGTTTGCCCTCCGACTTTCCCATTATACTACTGCGAGCAGTTTGATGGTGGCACTCGCCTCTACCCGCATGTCGCTGCGCCATCTTATGGCGCCCAGGCCTCAGCGTCGTGCATCTCGGGCAGCATAAGATGCTGCAGCTACAAGTAAAACGGCGTTCCTCTTTCATCTGTTGTCTAGTCTGCGTATCGACATGGGCACGGAAGGACGAGTTGCCTGGCTCCCCGTACGGTCGTCTTTGCAGCCTCCGCTGGCCTTCCGAAAAGCAAAGCAGTAGACTATTTATTATGTCATCACTCTTGAAAGGCCTCGAGCAGATCGAGCAGGCACGGGAACGGCTGACCGGCGTCAGCTTCATGTCCGGTCTCTTCGTGGGGAAGCCGGACTTCAATGCGTTGCTGCCGCCGCCGGAGCCACCCGAGGACCGCGCCGCCGGCGAGGCCTACTGCAAGCAAATCGAAGCCTTCCTGCGCAGCCAAGTCGATCCGGACGAGATCGAACGGACGGCCAAGATCCCCGATCGCGTCATCAAAGGCCTGTTCGAGCTCGGCGCCTTCGGCATGAAGATCCCCAGGGCCTACGGGGGGCTCGGCTTCTCGCACACGAACTACGGTCGTGTCCTGACCTTGATCGCAAGCTGGAGCAACATTCTGGCCCTCACGGTCGCCGTCCCGCAATCCATCGGCATCGCCATGCCGATCCTCCTGTTCGGCAACGAGGAACAGAAGAAGAAGTACTTGCCGCGTGTCGCGCGGGAGGACATCTCGGCCTTCGCGCTGACGGAGCCGATGACCGGCTCGGACGCCGCGAATATCCAGACCGAGGCCGTCCTCGACGCCGGCGGGCAGCATTTTCTCGTCAACGGGGAGAAGCTGTGGTGCACCAACGGCTCCATCGCGCGATACCTCACGCTGGTCGCCCGCGTGCCCGCGCGACAGACAACCGTTGAAGGCACGCCCGTCTGGGTCCCCGTCCCCGAAGGCAACCATGCCGAGCGCACGGTGCCGACCACATTCATTCTGGACATGCAGTCGCCCGGGGTCGAGATTCGGCAGCGCTGCCAATTCGCGGGCTGCCGCGGCATCGAGAACGCCTACATGACCTTCAAAAACGTCCGCATTCCGAGCGAGAACGTGATCGGACAGGTCGGCCAGGGGTTGAAGTACGCGCTGACGATCCTCAACGTCGGCCGGGCGATCAGCATCCCCGCGATTTGCCTGGGCATGGCCAAGCAGGCGTGGCTGCCGACAGTGGACCGCGCGAACACGCGCGTGACGTTTCAAAAACCGCTCGCCGATCGCCAGACGCAGCAGATGCGCGTGGGCAGGATGGCGACCGGGCTGTTCGCGATGGAGGCGCTCGCCACGCTCGTCTGGCACCTCGCAGACCAAAAGACCCACGACATCCGGATCGAGGCGGCCATCGCGAAGATCTTCTGCTCCGAGCAGACGATTCAATTCCTGAAGGACGCCCAGGTCATCTTCGGGGGGGCCGGATACGAGAAGGCGGAATCGAAAGCCGCGCGGGGAGACCCGGCGTTCGGGATCGAGCAACTGGTGCGGGACGCGGAGATGTACCGGATCGGCGAGGGGGCCACGGATATCCTGAGGCCGTTCGTGGCGCGGGAAGGGCTCAACCCCCACCTCGAGCGCGCGAAACGATACTTCGATGACGGCCTGCCGCTGAGCTCGCGCCTGGTCGAGCTCATTAGGCTGGCCGGGTTCTACCTGCCCTGGTACCTGTCTCTGTGGAAACGGCGCGCCCTCCCGGCGAGGCCGGAGCTCGAGCACCCGAAGGTGCGGGCGACGATGCGGTACCTCGAGCGCGCGAGCCGAACCATGGCGAGGACGATTCTGTATGCGATGGCCCGGCGCCGCGAAGCGCTCCGAGACGATCAAGGCAGGCAAAACCGGATCGAGATGGTCGGGGAAGACCTGCTGACCATGGCCGCCACGATCCTCCATGCCCGGTCACTGGAGCACACGACCGGTCGGAAGGACGGATGGGACCTCGCCGATGAATACTGCCGCGCGGCGCGCACCCGTGTCCGGCAGACGATCAGGGGCATCCTCCACAATGATGATGCGTATTCGGCCGTGGTCGGGCGTCACGCGTTGCGCAGCGGCCAGACGTGGCTCTCGCAGCAGGCGGTTCGCCGAGGCCTCAGAGATTACCTCTCTCGGCCTAGGGATCAGGGCTGAAGACCTTCCTGCTGCACACCTCTCCCCTCTTTTGTAAGGAGGGGCTGGGGGAGGTCGCTCCTTCGCCAACCTGGACCGATCCAACCCCCTATGGCACCGACGCGACCACCCGCCCGATACGACAGTCTCGGCAAAGGCGCGCTGCTGGTGGTCCTTGCCTCGGCGATGTTCGCGGTCATGGGCGCCGGCATCAAGGCCGTTTCCCCTGCGCTGCCGGTCGAGATGATCGTCTTTTTCCGCAACCTCTTCGGCCTGACCTGCCTGACTCCCTGGCTGCTCCACGCCGGCGCGGTGGGCTTTGCGACGCAGCGCTTTCCCTCCCACGTTGTCCGAACCGTCTCCGGCCTGGCCGCGATGTACTGCTTCTTCTACGCCCTCGGGCAGCTCCAGCTCGGCGAGGCCGTCCTGCTCAATTTCAGCGCGCCGCTGTTCATTCCGCTGTTCGCCTCTCTGTGGCTGCGGGAACCGGTCTCGCGGAGCCTCGTCTGGGCGCTCGGCGTCGGCCTGGCGGGCATCACCCTCATCCTCAAGCCTACCGCCGGTATCGTCAATTGGGTCGCCCTGGTCGGGCTCCTCTCCGGCTTGCTCGTCGCCGTCGCCACGGTCAGCGTGCGGGAGCTCTCCCGCACCGAGCCTCCCGAGCGCATCGTGTTCTACTTCGCCGCGCTGGGCACCCTGCTCTCGGGCGTTCCGGTCCCGCTGGCGTGGGTCACGCCCGACCCTGCGCAGTGGGTCACCTTGATCGCCATCGGCGTCTTCGCGACCGGGGGGCAGGTCTTCTTCACCCGCGGCATCACGCTCGTCCCGGCCGCGCAGGTGGGGCCGTTCAGCTACAGCAGCGTGGTCTTCGCCGCCGCGATCGGGTGGGGCATCTGGGGCGAGCGGCTCGATCTCATGACCGTGATCGGCGGCGCGCTCGTCTGCATAGGCGGCGCGCTCGTGCTCCACGGACAGCGCGCGGATCGAGCGATTCCCGAGGGATGATTAAAACGGATGGCGGTTAGAGAGCGGGCGCCAGCGAGGGTTGCGGATCTGACGCGGGACCGACGAGCGACGCCCGGACCGCGGCAAGGATCTCGTCCGGGCGGACCGATCGCTCCACGACAGCCTTCGCGCCGGCACGGAGTACCCGTAGCCGGAGCTCGTCCGATACATGGGCGGTCACGACGACCACCGGGATCGCTTGCGTGGTCGGCCACGCACCCATGCGCATGAGCAGATCCATGCCTCCCATGTGCGGCATGTTGAGGTCCGTCACGACGAGATCGACGCGGGTCTTCCCAAGCAGCGCGAGGGCGGCGAGCCCATGCTCCGCGCCGTAGCATTCGTACCCTTGACCGATCAGCGCGTCGATCAGCGCAAAGCGCAGCAAGGGGTGATCCTCGACAACGAGAACCCGTCGGCAGGCCGGTGCGTTGCCCTGCAACAAACCGAGATGGGACACGTGCGGCGCACTGGCGGGGTCCGCTGACAGGGATTGGGAAATGTCTTGGGGCAACGGCTGGGTCTGGTTCACGTTCGTTGCCTCGAGCAAAACCGGGTGACGACCTGTCCGGCCTCCCCACAGCCTCATCTGCTCGGCTGTGAGGAGACAGACCAGGGCGCAGCAGTCACTTGTCCGGTCTTAGTTCGCCGGCTGCGTCGACTTCCGTGACTTCTTCGCTTTCTTGTTCTTCTGGGCCTTCTTCGTCTTGGCCTGCGCCTGCTTGCCGCTCGCCTCGGTCTTCTGTGCCATCTCAGGCGCCACCTGCGCCTGTGAATGTTCCGGCGCATGCGTCGCTTCGGCCGACAACGCAACATTTCCGCCCGCAAATGCCATTGCGGTCAAAAGGGCCAGGGTCCCAACCATTAGCTTGCTCATGACTCACTCACCTCCTCAATCCTACGGTTTGCCACACTCACCCCGTGCGTGGGGCCTGTCAGAGTCGATCCATATTGCAATGGGCGTTCCACCTCCTGTTCCGTGATGAACCCCTGCTGGCTGCTCGACTTACGTGCCAGCTCCCACGTCGGCCTGGACCTCAGGCAGTCACCAGGCGGACAAGGTGTCTGGCAGAGGGACATAATGTCCGGCTGTCTTGTGGCACGACCGCCCCCGAGGCCGTGGGCCCGGCGGCACGGACGGCGCCAAGTTTTGCATCCGCCGAGGCGCGGGACTATGATAGCCGGATGGCCTTCCGTCTCGATCCACGCAGCCTCCACGTCCGGTTGACGATCATCACCTTGATGATCGTGGGTGTCTCGCTGCTGCTCGCCGATCTCATCGACCGGCACTACGTGAGCGAGCTGGCGCGCGAGAACCTGCACAGCAAGACGGTCGGCCTCTTACGGAGCTTCGATCTAAGGATCACCACGCGGGCGGACCTCCAGAGCGACGTGGCCGGAAAGCAGGCGCTGGCCGCACTCTACGAGGAAAACCCCGACATCCTCCTGCTGCAACTGTACGTCCTGGAAGGCGGCCTGGCCGCCTTGCCCGTGCCGCTCATCACGCACGGCGACGCGACCGGCATGGACCTCTCGACCGTGCCCGTGGAGGTCCGCGAGGTGCTCGCCACGGGGCAGAAAGTCAGTCGAGTGGGCTACGACGCCGGCGCGCACCGCATGCGCCTGGCCATCCCGATTCGAGGGAAACGGGATGTCGTGGGGGCGCTTTATGCAGAGGTCTGGACCGGCCAATTCGATTCGCTCCTGGCTCACCATCGCACGTGGTCGATCACGATCCGGACGCTTGCCGGCATGCTCATCGTGCTGGCGATCAACCTCTTCCTCTACTTCCACGTGTACAGACCGCTGCGACGCCTCCAATCGGCGGTCACCGCGGTGGCCAAGCGGGACCTCACGGCATCGGTTCCCATCGAGCGACAGGACGAGATCGGCATGGTCGGCGCGCAGTTCAATACGATGGTGGAGCAGTTGCGGCTGGTGGCGGAGGAAAACCGACGGTTGTACGAAGCCCTGAAAGAGGCCAACGACAACCTGCAGGGCCGCGTGTCGGAGGCGACGGATGAATTGCTCAAGCGGAATCAGGAGCTGGAGCAGCTCAACGATGTCCTTTCCGCGACCCAGCGCGAGACGGCACGGGTGCAACGACTGGCCGTCCTTGGTCAAACGGTCGCCACGGTTGCGCACCGGATCGGCACGCCGCTGACCGGGATCTCCGGTCACATTCAGCTCCTGGCTGAGGACGACAGCCTGGGCGACGCCGTCAGAATCCGCGTCAAAACGGTCATGGGGCAAATCGAGCGCTTGTCCCATGTCATTCAGGACCTGCTGACGCTGGCGCGCAAGGGGGAGCCGCCCCGCACGCGTCTCGATGTGAACGCCGTCCTGGAGCAGGCCCTGAATCTCTTCCGTCCGGCTATCGAGCAGCAGCGCATCGAGCTGGTCACCGAATTCGGCGATGACTTGCCGCTGATCACCGCCGACGGGCCGCAGCTCCACGAAGTGTTCGCCAACTTGATCGATAACGCGCTGGATGCCATGCCGGGAGGGGGGCGGCTCATGGTTCGCACCTACCACGATGAGGCGTCGGACGCGGGGGAACGCAGCCACTGCATCGTCGCGGAGATTGGAGACACGGGCACCGGCATCGATCCCCAGCATTGGGATCGT
>JBFKNO010000078.1:0-10005 GCA_041629275.1 Nitrospiraceae bacterium | reverse complement strand
CCCACCCCCCGCCCGCCAGGCCCTCAGGCCGCTGGCCTGCCTGACCCTTCTCGCGCTTATCGGTACGGGCGCCCTCCACTGGCTGGTCTTTGTCCCAGCTGAGGAGACGCTGCGCCGAACGGAGGAGGCCTACGAGGCTGCCCGTCGCCAGGCGGTGGTCCTCAAACAGGACCGCATCACCCAGGAACGCGTGCGCGGTCTGGAGCAGCGACTCAAGAAGGTCTGGACGAAGCTTCCGGCCGAGCAGGAATTTGCCTCTCTGGCCATTGAGATCTCGAAGTTGGCTCGCACCGTCGGGGTGTCGGTTCCAGGGATGACGCACGCCCACAAGAAGCCCGAGGATGGGTTGCCTGCCGAGGCCGCCCTGCTGTTTCAGGCCACCGGGGAGTATCGCAACATTTACCGATTCATCCACGAGCTGGAGACGATGGAGCCGTACCTCATCATTGAGGAATTAGATGCGTCGCGCGCGACGGAGACCAAAGCGCGGCTCCGAGGCGCCGTCCAATTCAATATCCGCGTCGTGACGTTCCTGAAGGAACCTGGCGACTCGACTCGTTCATCATGATTCCATCCAACCAGTGGAAAGTGTTCGGCGTCCTCGCGGCCTGCTTGCTGGGCCTCATTGTCCTTCGGGCCGCCGACGATCGAACCCCACGCCGCATGCCCCTCACGTATGTCTCCGGTCAGACGGTGAAGCCGGACCGCGCGGCCTCATCGCCAATCCTCGCGAACCTGATCTCTTCGGAGCGTGACGCCGTGTTGGCTGCCCGGACACCGTCTAAGAATATCTTCGCGCCCCTGACATTTCCCAAGCCGAAGAGGAAACAAGTGGTGGCGAAGGTGAAGCCGCCTCCACCGCCGCCGCCCAAACCGGCGGCGCCGCCTCCGCCGCCGGGTCCTTCGGCCGAGGAGTTCGCTGCGGCCGAGGCTCGGAAGCAGATGGCGCAATACCGGGCGCTGGGCTTTTCCGAGGATGGCGGCACGCCGCGCGCCTTCCTCGGCAAAGGCACCAAGATTTACATCGCCCAGGTCGGCGAGGAGCTGGAAGAGCGCATCGTCGTCGCAGCGATTACCGCGGACTCCGTCAGGCTGCGGGAGACCCGGACCAGACTGGAGGCGACCCTGCCCTTGCGACCCGCCGGCGCGGCCCCCTCCCGTTGATCAACGGACAACCCCCTCGGCTCCTATTGATCACCGGCCCCTAGGCACCCCTGTCAGGAGCGCCCGCTTCCCCCTGCGTGGACCCGACGGCAGGCCCGTGCATAAATCAAATACAGATATGATTTCAATTAGTTAGTCGCTTTCTTGAGAGCCTGCTATACTTAATTATAGCACTGTGGTCAACCAGGCCGCGGTTGCGGAGCAGCCGGGTGCAAACCGCGACAGTAATCTTCCTCACGCTGTGCCTGCCCCTTCCCGTCGCTGCGGAGGACTCCTGGTCTCTCTCGATCTCGGGGTACGCCGGCCGAAACATCGGCGAGCGGGCGAGCAGGGGGCTGGACGACAGCGAGCTGCCGACGCAGACGGTCCAAGGTGACGGCACGCTGTCCGGCGTCCGGGTGATCCCATTGCTGGCATCGCTGTCTCCGATCACGTTCACGTCCTCTGGCGGCACGGTGAACTTTCAAGCACGCTGTATGATCGGCGCCGCGCCCGCATTCCCCGCGGGACGCTGGTACCCCGCCCTCTTTACGGAATACAAGCGTGCGCACGTCTCGCACGACTTCGACTTCATACAGGTCGGCAGCAGCCTCGGCCTGACATTCGAGGTCAATCACTTCGTCGCCGGCCTGGGAGTGCACTCGTAGAACACGATGGATCGACGGTGCGCGACATATGGCTGGAGGCTCATGTTGCAGGTGGGTCTCATCGCCGCCTTGCTCTATGGAGGGCCTGTGCTCGGCATGGACCCGGACGAGGACGTGGAGATGTCCACGGAATCCTCCCGCGCGCGGTTCGAAGTCGGGATCGGGACCTGGGTCAGTCTGGGCAGGACCAAGTGGGATCACGACGCCTCGGCGGTGGATCCCACACTGGGAAATCCGACGTCGGAGCTCAATTACAAGGAGACCCGCAGCATCGTCGGCGAGCTGCAAGGAAAGATGACGTTCGACGAATGGCTGTTCCTCCGCGGAAGCGCGGGGTACGGGGGGATCGACGATGGAACGCTCATCGATGACGACTATGTCAGTGCCTTGGGCGCGACGACATTCGGGACGTCGGTCAGCGGGCCGCACCGCTTATCCCGCACCGAGAGCGACATCGACGGCGACTACCTCTGGTACGTCAACCTGGACGTCGGCACGACCCTGTTCCGGTTTGCGGACGACCGGGGAGCGGTCCGAACCTTCCTGGGGTATCAACATTGGCGCGAGCAATACGTCGCCCGAGGCGTGAACCAGCTCGAGTGCACGGCGGTCGGGACCCAGTGCAGCGCCCCCGGGACCATCTCATCCCCCGGGGCGGCGGCGGTCACCAACCGGGTGGACTGGGATTCGCTGAAGCTGGGGGCGGAGGCGGACGTGCCTATCTTCAGCTGGCTGACGTTCCAGATGGGCGCCACCTACGTACCCCTCGCCGTTTTGTCCAACGAGGACATTCACCACCTGCGCGGGGACTTGCGCAAGGATCCAAGTTTTTCGATGGCGGGGACGGGCCAGGGGTACAACCTCGAGGCGGGCGCCAGGGTGCGGGTGCTAAAAGGTCTGTACGTCAGTACGGGGGTGCGCTACTGGGAGCTCTTCGTCAAGGACGCGGAATGGCGCAACCACCCTGTCGTCGGCGCCTCCTCCACGGTCAACCTGAACAATCTGCGGTCGCAGCGGTACGGCATCACCTTCCTCGTCAGCTACACGTTCTGACCCGATCCGCCTCTGTCATTCCCGCGCAAGCGGGAAACCAGGCCCTTCGCGAACAGACCCAGGATGCCCGCGTTCGCGGGCATGACGGAAGGGAAAATCGCGGGCAGGACAACAACGGATCATCCGATCCGCACGGGACCCCCATTCATGTCCTGCACGTCCCCGAAGAGCGTCGTGTTTCCCTGAATCCGGCAGTAGTGGGATGAGATCTCCACCAGTTGCCCGCGGTGCGTGAAAAAGCGCGCGCTCGAGATCTCCACGACGTCCTTGTCGCGCACCTTTCCCTCGAGCACCGTCTCGCCCAATTGCCGGGCCGTGATCTTCACCCAAGCGTGGTCGGTAAACAGCGTCGGGGAGTCGGGCCCGCTGGCAAAGGCGAAGGTCTGGTCCTTGTTGAGCACCCAACTGTTCCGTCTGAGGTGGCCGATCCGCGCGCCCTCGTCATCGTAGAGGTCCATGGTCAGCAGCAACTGGGACGTCTCGGGCTTGAGCTCGAGCACGATCTGTTCCCGCCCCTGGAGGGTGAGAACGCCGCTGGTGTTGCGGAACGCGTTGGATCCAAGCTTGAGGTCCATCATAATGGCAGCTCATCGTGACCGGAGCGTCTCGTTCTCGTATTGGTGAAAGAGTCGCTTGGCTTCCGGGTGCAACGAGGCACCGGGGCCTGATGGAATCCCGATCGTGCGAAAGAGCGGGGTCAGCTTGCCGTTCGGGTGCAAGTAGGCAGCCCGGAGCGGAACCGATCGGCGCATGTGCTGAACCAACTGGCAGGGGCGGGGCCGGATGCTCGTGAGCCAGTCCCGGATGTCGTCCGGGTTCCCGATCGAGGCCGACAGCAACAGGAGCCTGGCCTGAGCCGGACAGAAGATCAGGGTCTCCTCCCACACCACCCCGCGCTCGGGATCCGCGATGTACTGGGACTCGTCCATGATGACCAATCCGAGCGTGTCCAGGCGGACGTCGATTTCGCCGCTGGCCGCGTCGTAGAGCAGATTTCGCAGGATCTCCGTGGTCATGATCAGCAACGGAGCCTGCGGATTGTCGCGACGATCCCCGGTCAGAATGCCGACCTGCTCGGCGCCGAAGAGCTTGGTGAATTCCGTGTATTTGGTGTTCGACAGCGCTTTCAAGGGGGAGGTATAGATCACCGTGCGGTCGGACGCAATGGCCCGCTTGGCCGCCTCCGCGGCGACGTAGGTTTTCCCGCTGCCCGTGGGCACGCTCACGATGACGTCCGTCTCGGCCAGGTGGGCCAGCGCCTCCTCCTGCCAGGGATCCGGGACGAAGGGCTGCGGCGTGGGCACGCCGATACCCTCGAGCAGCGAGGCGAGATCGGTCGAGGGCTCGGCCGGTTCGGCCTCCTTGGGGGGCTGAGCCCCTGGAGCCTCCCGCGGACGCCGACCTCTGCCCGGAGCCTGGCCTTCCCGGCGACCACCGTCGCGTTCCTTCTGCGCCGCTCCCTGCTGGATCAGCGCCTCCAGGTCGGATTCCAGGCCGCCCTGGTCGGTGGCCGTGTGGCGCAACAGCGCCTCGATCAGGCGGTGCTTGCCCAGGCGAAAATGCCGGTGGATCCGGCCCCGCGCCAATCGGTGCAGCCGGCTCATCGGCTGCGCAGCCAGTAATTTTTCAAGCTCTTCTGTTGTCATTGTCTCACACCAATTGCTACCCGCGTAGCTAGGTGATTTCGCAAATGGGTAATTGGGTAATTCGGTAATTCGGCAGATGGAAGAAGGCCTGGTTTCTCAATTACCCAATTACCCAATTACCCAATTACCTAGTTACCTCCCGCTTCACGGCAGCTCCTCCAACACCCCTCGTCTCAAATTCTTCATGGCCTGGCTCGCGGTATCCGCCAACCCCGGGTGTGTGGCGCTCAAGCTGTGGACTTGCGAGAGGAACTCCAGCGTGCGCGCCAGCAGTCGATAAATGTCCCCCTCGGCCATGGTCGTCGTGCGACAGAGACCGAGCCAGGTCAGGGAGGGGTCTCCGATCCAGCGCTCTACGAGGGCCGCGACATCCGCGCGAAGCAGCGGGGGATCCTCGTGGGGGGCCAGCGCCTGGGCGAGCCGGCGGACCTGACCGAGCAAGGAGGCCAAACCGGAGCTGCAGCGCGGGAAGGCGCCGGGGCGGTCGTCGTCATGCGCGATGCTGGCCAGCACGCCGGCCAGGGCTTGGGGTTCCGCGCCGCTGAAGGCCTCCGCCCGGATCAGCTCGGTGATGAGCAGGGAGTGGTCGATCCGGATGAGGCGGGCCCAATCGCCCTCCTCCGTGAGCTGGCAGGTGGGCGTCAAATATCCGAACTGCTGCAGGACCTCGGCCTTCTCCTGAAAGCGGTGCCACAGCCCCGTTCGCAGTGCCTGGATCGCCTTGGTGTTGCGCTGCGTCTCCTGCCGGAGCCGCGAGGCCTGCGCATGGTCCTTGTGGCAGGCCGGGCGGGACGGGCAGGTGGGGCAGGGGAATTCCTCCAGCGCCTGGGCGATCCCCGTGTCCATCGCCTCCTCCGGCTCGTCGTGCATCAGAATCGGGAGGATCGGCATCCGGGGCGGCAACTCGGGGAGCTCGCGGATCAGCTCGTCCAGGGTGTCAGGCGTGCACCACGGAAACATCGGGGCCTCGGCGACGTCGAACGTGCGGTCGTAGACCTGGGTGATCATCGCGGCGGGGCATTCGATGATCGCGTCGGCCGATCGGAGCACGGTGACCGAGGGGCTGCGTTTGCCCCGGCTCCGGTACTGGCGCAAAACGATCCCCCGGCCTTTCGGCAAGCCGACCAGCCGCCCCGGCGTCAGAAACGGGAGCTTGGCCACGACCTCGGGTGGATCACGCCGCTTGACGTGATGGGCGAGATTCGCCTTGCGCCGGCGCGCGTCATCGAAGCTCTGCCATTGCCTGATCCAGTCGGTGCACACGCGCGGGCCGTAGGGCTCCATCTGGACGCGCAGGTGGTCGAGCTTGCGCTCCATCGTCTCCGCGCGCCGGTTGAGCTGGAACTGCGCGAAGCTCTTGGCGAGGATCGGCTGGATTTGATCCAGTTGGTGAGCCTTCAGCAAATTGAGCACCATGGAGTAGGCGACGACGAACTGGCTGTGAATGGGCTCGGGTCGACCGGTGAGCCCCCTGACGATCACCCCCAGGTCGATGTAGGGCGACGGCGTCACCACGGCGAGTCCCACCAGATCCTTGCCTCGTCGACCCGCCCGGCCGGTGAGCTGCTGGATCTCGCTGATGCTGAGCTCGGTGAAGTCCCGCGATTTCCGCACGCTGGACTGCGTCACCACGACGGTCCGGGCCGGAAAATCCACGCCGGCGGCAAGGGTCGTCGTGGCGAACACGGCGTCGAGACAGCCCAGCCGCATCAGCTCCTCGATCGCGATCTTCCAGGACGGCAGGTGTCCGGCGTGGTGCGCGGCGACGCCGATCCGTTGTACAGTATCGAGGAGAGGATGCTCGCCGATGCTGGGATACAACAGGATGAGCTGCTCGAGCGCCGAGCGGATGGCGTGCTGGCGATCCTCGGGCAGATGGGTTTGGGATCGCTCGAACGCCTGCATCGCCTCGTCACAGGCGCGCCGCGAGGTCAAAAAGACGATAGCCGGTGTGAGACGTTTGTACCGAAGGGCCGCAATCAGGTCAACTGGATGGATGGAGGGGGGCATGAAACGACGTGCACCTCGTGCAAATGGTTGATCGGCGGGCGTTGGGGTCCATGTAAATCATGCGGCGCAAACGCAAGTGTTTTATCGAATTGTAACAAGGTACGGGGCAAATGGAAAGAACGCCCTTTATTGACAGCCGGGTCCGTCCCCGGAATACTACTCACGGACACCAATCCAGGAGGTGACGCATGGGAAGGGGGCTGAGCGCAGGGCGGGTGCCAAAGGGCCCGCGCGGGTCCAACGGGAAGAGCCAGAGAAAACAGGGGAGCCTCGCGGATCTGCGCTGGCGAGTCGAACGCCTCGAGCGGCAGGTCAGCCGGCTCTCGGAGCTGGTCCGGCAGCACGCGCTGGATGCGGACCGGCTGGTGCAGATCGTGGCCGAGGACCGGGAGGTCCTGCTCGAGGAGCTCCTCAAGAAGAAGTCCGCCCTGCAGGACAACCAGCCTGCCCCGCCGGGGGCCCTCTCGAGGTACAACGGCGCCTCGTAAGCGGATCGGCCCAAACGGGCCGGCCCGTGAGGTGCCGCGCCCGGCGCGCCATTCCGCCCGCATTGACATCACTTCCAGCGGCCCATAGAATCCCGCCGTTCATCTGTTTCCTATCTCGTGCCGGACGCCCGAAGGATCAGCCCGAAGGATCAGAAGGGTGGCCGAGTTCAGCGTCGACATACGAAACCTCGTCAAGCGCCACGGCGGCACGCTGGCGGTCGACCGCCTGTCGATCCAGGTGCGGCGTGGCGAGTTCTTCTCCATCCTGGGGCCCAGCGGGTCCGGGAAGACGTCCACGCTCCGCCTCATCGCGGGCTTCGAGCATCCGGACAGCGGCGACATCCTCATCGAGGGTCGGTCCATGCGAGGGGTCCCGCCGCACCTGCGGCCCGTCAACATGGTCTTCCAGGCCTACGTGCTGTTCCCCCACCTGACCGTCTTCCAGAACATCGCCTTCGGGCTCGAGATGCAGCGCCTGCCCGCGGCCGAGGTGCGCGCGCGAGTCGGACCCATGATGGAGATGGTCAAGCTCACGGGGAAGGAGCACCGCGTGCCCGCACAGCTCTCGGGTGGCGAGCAACAGCGCGTGGCGCTGGCTCGCGCCCTCGTGAACCGGCCCGCCGTCCTCTTGCTGGACGAGCCCCTGGGGGCGCTCGATCAGCAGCTGCGGCAGGAGATGCAGGGCGAGCTGAAAACGATCCAGCAGGAGGTCGGCCTCACGTTCCTCTTCGTGACGCACCACCAGGAAGAGGCGCTGACGATGTCGGATCGGCTGGCGATCATGGATGGGGGGCGCGTGCTCCAGGTGGGGATGCCGCAAGAGCTCTACGAGACGCCGGCGTCCGTCTTCGTCTCCCAGTTCGTGGGAACATCGAATCAGCTGCCCGGACGCCTCGACGCGATCGAATCGGGAATCGCGCGGGTGACGCCGACCGGGCATGACCGCCTGCCGGTCCTGCGCACGTCCATCCCTCAGGGGGTGCGGGCGGGCAGTCCGGTGGTCGTCATCGTCCGTCCCGAGCATCTCCACGTCTCGGCGGACGCGCACGTGAATGGATTCGACAATACCGTGTCCGCCCGCATCGAGAAAACGGTCTATACCGGCAACGAAATCCAGTACGTCCTCCGCATCGCCGAGACCCTGCTGTGGAAGGCGCGGATGCCCAATGTTCCAATCGATCGGAAACGGTTCGCGCCGGGCGAGCAGATCTTCGTCCGGTGGAATGCCGCTGAGACCAGGGTCTTGACCGCGTGAGGAGGCCTGCGCCGTCCGTCACCTCGATGCCCGCGGGGCTCCTCGCGGCGCCGCTGGCGTGGATGGGCCTCTTCTTCTTCGTGCCCCTGCTGCTGGTCTTCGTCATCAGTTTTTTGATGCGGGGTACCTACGGCGGCGTCGAATGGACCTTCAGCCTCGGCAGCTACGCGACGCTCCTCGATCCCTTGTACCTCCGCATTTACCTCCGCTCCATCTTGCTGGCCACGGCCACCACGACCATCTGCCTCCTCCTGGGCTTCCCGCTCGCGTATTACATGGCGCGGCTGCCGGCCCCCTGGCAGGCGGTCTGGATGGTGTTGATCATGATCCCGTTCTGGACCAATTTTCTCGTGAGGACCTACGCGTGGATCTTCATTCTGCGGTCCGAGGGGTTGCTGAATACCGTCCTGACCGATCTCGCGCTGATCAGCCGGCCGGTCGAGATCCTGTATACGGAGGCGGCGATCCTGATCGGGCTCGTCTACGGCTACCTGCCGTTCATGGTGTTGCCGCTCTACGCCGCGCTCGAGCGGCTCGACAAGAGCCTCGTGGAAGCGGCCGCCGATCTCTATGCCCCCGGATGGGCCCGCTTCCGCCGCGTGATCCTCCCCCTGGCCAAGCCCGGCGTCGTGGCAGGGTGTCTCCTCGTCTTCATCCCATCCGTCGGCGCCTTCATCACGCCCGATCTCCTCGGCGGCGCGAAGACGATGATGGTGGGCAACCTGATCCAGCACGAGTTCCTCGTCGTCCGGGACTGGCCGTTCGGGTCGGCGGTCTCCTTCGTCCTGATGGCGGTGGTGATGGCCGGTCTGTGGGGCTATCTGCGCTGGGAGCGGCGGTCGGGGCTCCGGTGGTGAGCGGATGATGACAGGAGGGTGGTCTTGAGCACCCGTCTCCTTGGCGTTCGGGGGGTCAGCATGGGCGCGCTGGCGTTCCTGTACCTTCCCATCGCGGTCCTCATCGTCTTTTCCTTCAACGATTCACGCCTGTCGGCGGCGTGGCAGGGGTTCACGGTCCGGTGGTATGGGGTCATGCTCACGGACGACGCCCTGCTGGCGGCGATCGGGAACAGTCTCGTGGTCGGTCTGTGGTCGACGGCCATCGCCACGATCCTGGGCCTGCTGGCCGCGGTCGGCCTCGAGCGACTGTCCCCGGCGCGACGGCGCCTCGTCGAAACGACGCTGGTCGTTCCCCTGGTGATCCCGGAGATCATGATGGGGGTGGCGCTCATGTTGTTCTTCGTCATGGCCATGATCCCGCTGGGCCTCATGACCATCACGATCGGCCACGCCGCCATGAACGTCCCGGTCGTCATGGTCATCGTGCGGGCCAGGCTGGCCAAGCTCGATCCGAGGCTCGAGGAAGCGGCCCGCGATCTGGGCGCGACGCCCTGGCGGGCGTTCCGCCGCGTGACCCTGCCGCTCCTGCTGCCCGCGATCCTCGGGGCGGTGCTTATGGCCTTCACCATCTCGCTGGATGACTTCATCGTGGCCTTTTTTACCGCGGGGCCGGGATCGACGACCCTTCCCTTGAAAGTCTATTCTATGGTCAAATCCGGGGTGTCGCCCGCCATCAACGCGCTGTCCGCCGTTCTGGTCGTCGTCTCCATGTTGCTGATCGCGTCGTCCCTCTGGTTCCAGCGGAAGGGCGGGGTGGTGTGGTGGCGGGCATAGTGGCTTTCTTTTCCGTCGTTCCTGCGAAGGCAGGAATCCATCTTGCCGCCCCACGGCTAGACTGTCGCT
>JBFKNO010000077.1:0-10170 GCA_041629275.1 Nitrospiraceae bacterium | reverse complement strand
GCCGCGATGCCGTGCGGATCGGCGGTCTCCTGGCCGTCCCGCATGTTGCTCAGACGAGCGACGCCCAGAAAGACCCCGCCTTTTCCACCGTCCGTCACGGCGATCACCGCGATCCCCGGGCTCGAGCCCTTCGCGTTATTCACGCTGGGGTCATTCCCCGTGAGCGGGGTGATGCCCCGCGTGGCGGCAAAGACCGCGCTGCCGTCGGGAGCCGCGGCCAGGATGTCCGGCGCCGGGTCTTCACTCAGCGCGCCGGCGAGCTCGACACCCCCCACCGTCAAATTGGTGAGCGAGTCCACGATCTCGACGTCGTTGCCCGCCCGATCCGAATTCCAAATGTAGCGGCCGACGGCGACCATGCCGTGGGCGTCCGCGAATTTCGTGTCGCGTGTGCTCACGAGCCTGACCGAGATGCTCGACGGGAGCTGCGAGAGGTCGAGCGCGTAGATATCGTAGGACAGCGACGCGGAATCCGGGAATTTCGATGCCGGCCATCCGCCGCCGGAATTGATGTACATCGTGTTGCCGACCTGGACGCCCCCGCAGCCCGCCGGGTGGACCTGCCGGTTGGAGAGGGTCGCGACCACCTTCATCGGCGTAGTCGTGACGTCGACGACCAGCAGGCCGCCGCCCCGGAGCGTCACGAAGGCATAACGGCTGGAGGCATCCGTAATGGGGCAGATCGGCGCCGCATCGGCCTGCGCGTGGCCCTCGAGGGATGCGAGGTCGAGCACGTCCGAGGCCGGATCAAAGCTGAACTTGTGCCCGGTGTAATCCGTCCAGATACGGCCAAACGCCTTTTCGGCGATGTTGGCCGTGATGATCATCTTCCGGTCCGGCGTCGGCCATGCCGCATGGACATTCTTTCCGACCGAGAGGCAGGCCTCCGGTTTCTTTGTCGCCGCGTCCATGATCAACACCTGGCCCGTCAGAAAGGAAATGACCGCGTGCGACTGATCCGATGTGAAGAAGATCATGTGCGGCCGCCGCACGTTCTTGCCGGTGGCCTCGTGGCAGAAGGCGTTGACCTCCTTCGAGAGGTCGAGGGTCACGCTGGGCCGCGCACCGGTGGGGTCGGCCACCAGGCCCGCGCCGTCGAACACGTAGAGATAGCCCCCGCTGTCCGTGCCCGTGTCCGATTGATCGGCGACCCAGACCTCGTAGGCCTCCGCAGGAGGCGCCGGAGCCCCCAGGCCGGCGAGGGTCAGCGCTGTCATGGCGATCACTGCGAGAGACCAAAATCCTGTATGAGTGGTGCTGCCGGACGCGTGCATAGTCGTTCTCCTTTATCCGCAATGACACGTTGTTTTACGTACGGTTAGGATCCAGCGCGAGGGATCGCGCTGGTCGAGCGGACATTATAGTACGAGCAGGTTTCGAGCCCTGTCAACAGAGCGGCGTCGGGGCGTGAGAGGCGCGGCTCGGAGGGGCTGCGCGGTCGCGCGCGTGCGCACCGCGCGTGTTGACCCTAAAAAAATGGCTGTGTTAAGCTTCCCGATCCTGTTGCCGCGCGGGGACGCGCCGGGAGAGCCATCGGGGCGCCGGCGTGCCGCAACTCCTGCTGTGGGAATGAGATCTGGCGGAGTGTGTCGCACATGGCCGATAGCGTGCTCGAGCAGATCGCGGCATTGAAAGACCACGATTGGGCGATTCGGGAAGAGGCCGCCCTCGCGTTGGGCGAAGCCCGCGATAGCCGGGCGGTCGTGCCGCTGCTGGCTATGCTGAAGGACTCCGATCGGGCGGTCCGCGACGCGGCGATTGCGGCCCTGACCGCGATCGGCGAGCCTGCTGTCGTGAGCCTCGGCGCCTGCCTGCACGACGCCGACCTGACGCTCCTGGAATCCGCCACCTCGATCCTCGCCAAGATCGGAGATCGTCGCGTGTTCGATGATCTGGTCGGCGTGCTGGGGAGCCCGGACTGGATCGTGCGGAGCCACGCCGCGCAAGCCCTCGGCCGGATCGGTGATCCGCGGGGGGTCGACCGCCTCATCCCCTTCTTGCAAGACAAAGTCAAAGCGGTGCGCGAGGACGCCGCACGGGCGCTGGTGACGCTGGGCCAGGTCGCGCTGCCCCGGCTCCGAGCGAGCCTGGGCCATGACGATTGGATCGTTCGCTTGCACGCGGTCGAAGCGCTCGGGAAAATGCGGGTCCCCGAGGTCGTGGAGGACCTCCTGGCCGTGATGTTCAATGATCGGGACACGGCGGTCCGCGTGGATGCCGCGCGGGCTCTCGGCGAGATTGGGGATGCCCGCGCGGTGGACTTCTTGATCACCGCGATGAACGATCGGGACATTCGGCCCAAAGCGATCGAGGCCTTGGGCAAGATCGGTGACCGTCGGGCCGTGCCGGTGCTGCTCCAGGTCGTCACGGGCACAAGCACCTCGGCCAACGATCGCCAGATGCATGGCTGCGGGGACCGGTACGAGGAGGAGATCATGAGTCTGGACGCGGCCGTGCGGGCGCTGGCGTCCATCCGAGACGAAGCCGCCTTGCCAACACTCATCGGGGCCCTGCAGAATACCCTGGTCCGGGAGGAGGCGGCCCAGGCCCTGGTGGCGTTCGGTCCTCCTGCCATCCCCTTGTTGCTGGATGTCCTCAGAAAAGAACAGGACGACAACATTCTGTATCACGTCAAAGAATCTCTCCACGCATTGGGGTGGAGAGCGAATCGAATAAGGCCGGGAAAGGGTAAGGGGTGAGCAGTCAGTGGTCAGCGGACGCAGACCGAATTGTTCTCCGCTAAGCGCGTACCCCTGACCGCTTGCTCGAAGGTTCTATGGGAAGGCCACCGCTCGAAGAATTGATTCCCGAGCTGATCCACGAGGAGGAGTGGCGGCGCATGCGGGCGACGGCCGCCTGCTTGTCGGGTGGGCCTCGCGCCGTGCGCGTGCTTATCGTCGCCTTGGAAACCGGCAGCCCGGACTTGAAGATCGAGGCGGCCGGGATGCTGGCGCGGGTGAAGGATCCGGAGGGCGGCGTACCCTTGGTGCGACTGCTTCGGGACGAGGACGAATCCGTCCGCAAGGCCGCCTCCATCGCGCTCGAGCAAATGGCCGGTATCGTGGACGACCAGGCCGCCGCGGCCCTGGTTGAGGCCCTGCACGAGTCCAAGGACGACGCCCAGCGCCAGCTCGTCACCCAGCTTCTCGGGGTCGTGCCCAACGCCGTCGTTCCACTGAGCGCCATGCTCAAACATCCGGACCCGACGGTACGGCTCAGCTCGGCCACGATCCTGGAGCACCTCCTGGACCCGCGAGCCGCCGAAGCCTTCGTGGATGCCATGGGCGACCCGGTGCTCTGCGAGGTCGCCGTCCGCACGCTGAAGAAGCTCGATGCGGTCCGTGACCGGATCGACCAGACGTTCAACGCTCTGCGGGAGGTCGAGGGCTCGGCCGAACGCGAGGAAGCCCGGATGGCGACGGTCATCAACCTGCTGGGGATCGGGCGGCCGAGCGTTGAAATACTCATCGAGTACCTCGAGGATGACGATTGGCTGGTGCGCGAGGCGGCGGCCGATTTGCTCGGCAAGATCGGCGACATTCGCTCCGTCGAGCCGCTCATGGAGCGATTGCGGAACGACAAGGACACCGGGGTCAAGGAGCTTGCGGCCAAAGCGCTCGGGCTGATCGGGGATCCACGACCGGTGGACCTCTATGTGGAGGTGCTCCCGATTCGACCGTTGCGCGTCTACGCCATCGAAGCGCTGGCCAAGGTGAAGGACGCCGCGGTGCTGCGCCCGTACGCCGAGCTGTTCGAACGGCTCAAGACAGATCGGGACGGGTTGGTGTCCTACAACGCCGGCGTGATCGTGGACAAGCTCGCGGCGATGGCCATGAACTCGGCCGAGGCCGCGGCGCAGGAGGGGCAAGGGGATGACACCGATGAGTGAGGAGTCGGCAAAGAGACAGCGCATCGAGCAACTACTCTCAGCCTTGCGCGACGAGAACGAAGCGTTGCGCGACCATGCCATTGCGAGTCTGGGGCAGATCGGCCCGGAGGCGATCCCCGTGCTGATCGGGTTGTTCGCCGACGATGATATGGTGATTCGCGAAGCGGCGACCTCGGCGGTCGTGAGGATCGGCCCCGAAGCCGTGGATCCGTTGATCGAAGGCCTCGAGGACGATGAATGGGCCGTGCGGGAGCAAGCGGCCTCGGGGTTGGGCAAATTGAAAGACCCGCGCGGGGTCGAGCCCCTCATGCGCGCGCTCAAGGACAAGGACGGCGCCGTCCGAACGGCGGCGGTCTGGGCACTCGAGCGCATCGGGGACTCGCGGGCCGTGCCCGACCTCGTGGAGGCGTTGTACGACGCCACGCTTCGGGAGGACGTCGCGCGCGTGCTCAAGAAGATCGGCGATGCGCGGGCCGTGGACGCGCTGGTCGAGGGATTGCTGGGGACCAATTGGATGGTCCGGCGGCACGCGGCGGAGGCCTTGGGCAAGATCGGCGATCCGCGCTGCGCGGATGCCCTCATCGAAGCATTGCGGGACGAGGACTGGCTCGTCCGCCGCAACGCTGCCGAGTCGCTCGCGCGGCTGGGCGAGAAGCGCGCGGTGGACTCGCTCCTGCCGCTGCTCGAAGACGAGAACGAAATGGTGCAGGAGACCGTCGAGGGTGTGCTGACAAGCTTGGGGTGGAAACCGGAAAAAGAAGGGTGAGGAGTAAGGAGTTAGGGGTGAGGGGAGGGATGTCCTTCCCGCTGACCTTTCCCCGCGAACCGCTAAACCGGGCTTATTGAGGAGAGTATTCACTATGGCTGACGAACAACCGATCAAACTCGTGCAAATTGGCCCGAAAGGCGGCGCGAAGAAGGATGGCTTCAACCTCGTGACGGAACGAGTCGTCGCCGTCAACCCGGCGCTGAAGCAGATCGAGGTGGAGCTGTTGGCGTATGACGGGAAAACCGTCGTGCTGGACGTGGCGGAGGAGGTTGCCGAGGACCTGGCGAACATCAAGCCGGGCGACGGTGCGACGATCCGCGTCGTCGAGGAAGGCGGCAAGCGTGTCGCGAAAAGCTTCAAGATCCGTTCGAAGGATCCCAACGCGGCCAAGCTGGACGCGATGCTCCTCGACCTCAGGGACACCCATTGGCTGAACCGGAAGTACGCGGCCGAGAGCTTGGGGGACCTGAAGGATGAGCGTGCGGTGGGTCCGCTGGTGGAGGCTCTGAACGATGAGGTCGGGGACATCCGGCTGCGCGCCTACGATTCCCTCATCAAGATCGGGGCCCCGTCCGTGCCGACCCTGATTCCTCTGCTTGCCTCCGAGGAGGAGGAGCCACGTCAATTTGCGACGGAGATCATTCGCAAGATCGGCAAGGCCGCCGTGGAGCCCCTGGCGGTCGCCCTCGAAGACGCCGACGAGCGGCTCAAGAAACGGATTCTCAAAGTGCTCGACCGGATGGGCTACAAGCCGAAACCGAAGGAAGTCGCCTAAGAAAGTGCTGAGGACTGAGTGCTGAGGTCCTCAGTCCTCAGTCCTGAGGTTTCCTTCCTGCTGGTCTGCCGACGCCGCGATACGTGAAGCCCTGCCCGATCAGCTTGTCGGGCTCGTAGACGTTCCGCAAATCGATGAAGACGGGCTGCCGCAGCGCGGCCTTGAGGCGCGGCAAGTCCAGGTTGCGAAACTGATTCCACTCCGTGGCGAGGACCACCCCGTCCGCTCCCTCCGCAGTCTGATACGCATCCGAGCAGGGCACCAGTGCCGGGAGGATCTTGGCGGCCTCTTGCAGCGCCGCCGGATCGTACGCGCGCACGGTGCCTCCTTCCTCGAGTAACAGCTCCGCAATCGCCATCGCCGGTGAGTCGCGAAGATCATTCGTGTTGGGCTTGAAGGAGAGGCCGAGCAGCGCGATCGTCTTTCCCCGGATTCCGCCCACCGCCGTCCGGATCTTTTCGATCATCAGGGACCGCTGCTGCGCGTTGACCTGGGCGGCCGCGCGCGGGATCAACAGCTCGTACCCCAGACTGTCGCCGGTCTGAATCAGCGCCGCCACGTCCTTGGGAAAACAGGAGCCGCCGAACCCCGGCCCCGCGTGCAGGAATTTTGACCCAATCCGCTTATCGAGCCCCATCGCTTTGGCCGTCATCTGGACGTCGGCGCCGGTGCGTTCGCAGAGATTGGCGATCTCGTTGATAAAGGACACCTTCACCGCCAGGAACGCGTTGGACGCATACTTGATCATCTCGGCGGTGGCGAGATCGGTGACGACGATGGGCGTTTCGATCAGATAGAGCGGGCTGTAAAGGTCCCTCATGATCGCGATGGCCTGGGGGCTGTCCGCGCCGATCACGACCCGATTGGGACGGAGAAAATCCTCGATGGCGGACCCTTCGCGCAGGAACTCGGGGTTGGACACGATGTCGAACTGGCACGGCGACGTCTGGTGTTCTTTGATCACCTGGCGAAGGCGCTTTCCGGTGCCGACCGGAACGGTCGATTTCGTGACGATTACCTTGTAACCGGTCATGTGGCGGCCGATGCCGCGGCCCACCTCCTCGACGAAGCTGAGGTCGGCGGACCCATCCGGGCCGGAAGGCGTGCCGACCGCGATGAACACGACGAGGGCGCCGTCCACGGCCCGCGCGATGTCGGTGGTAAAGGCCAGGCGTTGCTCCCTTAGACCCTTCGCGACCAGCTCGGTCAAGCCGGGCTCGTAGAAAGGCACATCGCCCTTCTCCAGACGATCGATGCGGCCGGCATCGACGTCCATGCAGGTGGTCGTGATGCCGAACTCGGCGAAGCAGGCGCCGGTCACCAGGCCAACGTATCCGGTGCCGATGACGGTGATGTGCATGTGCGTCCCTTTCGCTGCGGTGATTGCGATTCCATCCGGGCGGTTGATCGCTTCACGGGGCGGGTGCGAGCCGTAAGTATACCGGTATGGTTCTCGAGCCGCAAGAAAACCGCCTGCTTTCGGCCGCCTGCCGGGCCCACGGACCGGGTCCGTTGAATTGACAGCCCCCCAGGGGTCCGGTAAAATCCGACCTCTTTCCGGTCCGACGGTCGCAGGCAGGGGAGCCGATGGCGCGCGACGCTTCCGCAATGCTCAGGCCGCTGGCGGTGATGATGAGCCAGGACATCCGGGTGATCGAACCGGATGCCTTCTTGGCGGACGCGGCCGTGATGATGAGAGATACCCGGGTTGGGGCCCTGTTGGTGGGGACCCCCGGCTCCTACATCGGGGTCGTGAGCGAGTCGGATTTGGTCCGGAGGGCCATGGCCGACGGCTTGAACCCGAAGGAGGAGCCCGTCCGCCGCATCATGAGCAGCCCGCTCATCACGATCGAGATCGACCGTTCGGCGCATGAGGCCAGCGATCTCATGGCCGAGAAGGGCATCAGGCATCTGGCCGTGACCCAAGACGGCCTCATCGTAGGGATTATCTCGGTTCGTGACCTCCTCCGATACTTCAAGAACTGGGGCACGCTATGATCTCTCCCCGTCACCTCCCTCCGCTCCGCCGACAGATCCCCTCCCGCCTGCCCATGACCCGCCCATGACCGGCGACGCCGGCCAGACCGGGCTCGCCCGCCTCTGGCTGTTCATCACGGCGTTCGTGTCGGGTGCCGTTGTCATGGCGCTCGAGATCCTGGGCAGCCGTTTACTCGCCCCCGTCTTCGGCAACTCCCTCTTCGTCTGGGGCGCGCTGATCGGCGTCGTGCTGGCCGCCATGAGCACCGGCTACGCGACCGGCGGCTGGCTCGCGGATCGACACCCCGGCGGCAAAGTGCTGGCGGGGCTCCTGCTCTTCTCCGGGGCGTGGACCTTCCTGCTCGCCTGGATGGGGCAGCCCATCATGTTTACCGTCGACCGCTGGATCGACGATCCGCGATGGGGGCCCTGCCTGGCGGCGACCTTTCTCCTGGCGCCCCCCGCCTTCGGGCTGAGCGGCGTGCTCCCGGCCGTGTTGCGTTTGGCGATCGCCGATCTGGGGCATCTCGGCCGGCACACCGGCCGCGTCATCGCCGTCTCGACGATCGGCAGTCTGGTCGGGACCTGGGGGACAGCATTTTACCTGCTGACGTGGGTGGGGAGCATGGCGCTGGTCGCGGCGCTGGGGGCGATCCAGGCCGCGCTGGGCTTGCTCTGGCTATGGCGGGCGGTGGTGTTGCGCGCCAGGACGGCCGTGCCGGCCATGACCGGGCTGGGCCTCTGCGCCTGGCTGGCCGTCAACCCGATCCTGGTCCTGCCGCAGCCGTTGTACCAGGAAGACAGCCCGTACCAGCAGATCCGCGTGCGCGAGGATGACCTCTTCCGCTACCTGATCCTCGATCGGACCTTTCACGCAGTGATGTGGCGGGTGGATCCGGAGCATTTGTACTTGCCCTACAGCCAGCTCTTCGTCGCGGGCCTGGCGGTGGCTCCCGATCCATCGCGCGCGCTGATTCTCGGTCACGGCGGCGGCTCCATGGCGAAGTGGCTGGCGCGGGCTTGGCCGGACCTGCTGGTGGATATCGTGGAGGTGGACCCTTCCGTCGTGCGGGTCGCGGAGGAGTATTTCGAGTACCAGCCGCCGCCCAACCATCGGGTGTTCGTCAAGGATGCCCGCGTCTTCCTTCGCCAGCACAACGCGACCTACGACGTCATCTGGGTGGACGTGTTCGCACGGCACCTCATCCCCTTCCATCTCACCACCCAGGAGTTCTTCGACGAGCTCCGCGCTCGGCTGAGCCCCCGGGGCATCGTGGTCATCAATCTGGCGTCCTCCGGGGAGGGACCGGACCATCAGCGGGCGGAGGCGGTGGTCACGACCCTGAAGACGATCTTTCCAGAGGTCGAGGCCTTCGGTGTGAAGGGGCCCTGGGGCCGAAGCGACAGCCGCGCGGAGAATCTTCTGTTTTTCGCCGGTCCCTCGCTGGAGACCATGCGGCAACCGGGGTTCCTGGAGGATGTCACGCGCCTGATCGAGCAGCGCCGTCTTCCCTACGAGGCCCGGCATCTGCTCGAGACGAGGCTGGACCGGGACTGGTCCGGCGGTCTCGTGCTGACAGATGATTACGCTCCCTACGACCTGCTGATCGGCCGAGAAGGGGCGCAAGACCATTCGGTGGGAGGGGGGACTCTTCCGCTGGGGCCTCAGTGAAACCCTCAGGTAAAGGTCGTGCATTGCTCTGTCTTTCCAACAAGATAGGCACGATGGAACACGGTGAAGGGGGGGGAGAGAGTGGCGGATAACACCCTTGCTTCCCGGTAAATGGCTATGCTATAAGGTGCAGGCGTTTGCGGGGTTGGATGCTCTAATTGTGTGAAACCGCGCTCCTCGGTAGTCGGTTGGAGGACTGCACAAGTACTCACTTCATTCCCTTCATCATCACTTAAGGAGGCAAGCTATGGGTAAAGCTATTTGGGCGGTAGTTCTGGGCCTCGTCTTCATCGTGGCTGGGGCCACCAGTTCCTATGCCCTGCAATCCGGCGGCGTAGAGATTGGCGATCTGGAGACCGGCTCGGTCGTGGGTCAGCCGTTCGCGGAGCTCGACGTCGACGTCGATTTGTACGCGCTGGAAAATGTCGGTGGGAAGAAAGTGTGGTATCCGCCGGTCTCGATTTTGAATCTGGTTGGGCGCGCTGGTCGTCCGGTGGTGATCAAAGTCACGAATAACAGCTCCGGTGAGCACGGGTTCACCATGTCGGCCGACGAGCGGTTTGCCGGCCCCACCTCCATGAGGATCAAGCTCGTACTGAAGCCCGGTGAGACCAAGTACATCGGTATTCCGACGAGCGATCTCACCTACGTGACGGCGGGAGGGATCCTGGTCTATAGGTGCCACCTCCATGACGCGCACCTCGGCGGGCACTTGCTGATTCAAAAATAAGAACTGAACAAGATACCGATTCCAAAAAAAAGGACACCCTCCGTTATCGAAGGGTGTCCTTTTTTATTGGTTGCTCGTTGAGGGGTCGGTCGTGTTCGAGTGGAGGACCTAGACGACCTCGTCCGGCTTGCACTCGACCTTGGCGTCCAAAGGGACGCTCTGCGTCGCGACGAGGTGACCCTTTACGATCAGCAGGAGAAAACGCTCCTCGGTGTGGCCCCGCTCGTCGCGCCAACTGACGATCGTGTTGAGATCAACGACCACCTCGTCTTCGGCTCCCCACTCCGTGTCATTCACGACCCAAAAGTGACTCTGAGCGTCGGGAAAGTGCTTGGTGACGAAATGGTCGATCACGCCG
>JBFKNO010000076.1:0-10240 GCA_041629275.1 Nitrospiraceae bacterium | reverse complement strand
CCTGCGTTCGCCCCGGCGTCTTTTCCATCTGTAAATGTTCCATCGCCGTTGCCCAGAAAGATCGTGAAGGTGTCCTTCTCCCCGTTGATGACGAGCAGATCCGTCATGCCGTCACCGTTGAAGTCGGCGAAGGTGACCCGCAGCGGGCGCGTTCCGGTCCGGTAATCGCGCGGGGGTGCAAAGGTCCCGTCACCCTTGCCGAGCCAGATCGACACCGCGCTGCTCATCGGCCCCCCGTTCGTCACCGCGAGATCCAGCTTCCCATCCTTGTTCAAATCGGTCGCCGCGATCGATGTCGGTGTGTCTCCGTACTCATACAAGGACGACAGGACAAAGGATCCGTCTCCATTGCCCAACAGAACCTGAATCTTGTCGTTCCGGAGGGCCACGAGCAGATCGGCAAAGGTATCCCCATTCGCATCGCCTCCGGCGATCGAGACCGGTGTCCGGTGCATCGAGTAACTGGGTCCGGTCCCAAACATGCCCGCCTCGTGTCCGAAGAGAATGCTGACCTGATCGCTCCCGGCACAGGCGACCGCGATATCCTTCAGCCCGTCACGATTGTAATCCTGCACCGCGAGTGACCGGGGCTCCCGGCAGGTGGGTAGTGTGACCTGTTCCCTGAAGGTTCCGTCCCCGTTCCCAAAGAGGAGAGACAGGGTATTGTTGCCGATATTGGTCGTGATGATGTCGGTCGCGCCGTCCTGATTGAAGTCGCCGGTCGCCACCGCGGTGGGATTTTTCCCCACCGGATAGGTGGCGAACAAATACAGGAGGTCCGGCGGCTCGTACGGTTCTTTCTGCGAGCAACTCCCCAGGAGCGACAGACCGAGAACCAAAGTCAGGCCCAGGACCCGGGTGATTCGCGTGCTTTTCTTGCCCTCTCTCCTCATAGAGGCTTCTCGCTGTACCATCCGACTCGACCCAACAGGGTTCCCGACGCGAGTGCGGGCTGAGTATACAGCCCGCCTGGCGGCTTGGCAACGTGTTCGGACGCTCAGGGCGGCCTGATCCTGTCGAAGGCCGAAGGGCGGATTATTCACGCTTCCTGAATAATCCGGGCTGGAAGCCAGGGAGGCAACTGCGGTAGAATGCGCGCGAAAAGGAGGAACTGGGCATGGCTGAAACAGTCAAGATTGAGCTGTCGATGTACGGCATTGCCGAAGTCGTCAAGTGGTGCATTGATCGAAATAATGGTCGGATTCCCGGGGTCGATACGCCGGGGTTCAAGAAGATGCAGGAGCTCGTGGCGCAGCGTCCGAAGGCGGGCGATTATCAGACCTTCGATCAGTTCTGGAAGAAGAAGGTCCAGCTGGACTTGACCCCGGATGAGGTGGCCACGATCGATCGGTGCCTGTACGACATCCCCAATCTCGAGAACGCGCAGCTCCCGCAAATTCGCCATCTCTTCTGGCCGAAAGAGGAAGCCAGCGCTCATTAGACGCCGCCAGCCCCCACCGGCCGGCCTGAACGGCGCCCGGTCAACGTAGCGGCGCGAATCCAGCGCCTCGCGGCGCGGGTGCTGTTGAGATCTTGGAGGGGGATGTCTTGCGGGAGAGCGGTCGTCTCGGCTGGGCCCACGGTGCTCGGCGCCATGGGGCGCCGAAGGGTGAATGCTAGAGCGTCCCCTCTCCCTTGAGATACTTTCGAAAACGCTCCATCAGATCCTCGCCCAGTACTCCCACCTCAGGCCTGGTCTTCATGTATTCCCGGATTTCCGCAAGACGCTTCTCCGCCTGATCGTTGCCCTGAAGACGCTTGACCCTTTCCAGGGCATCCTCGAACGCATCAAACGTCAATTCGCGATATCCGAAGCTCCGGATACGCTTGACGGCTTTCATCATCGCCTCGTTCCGGAATTTGGTGAGGTGCTCGGAATCGATCTCCTTTAACCCCAGTTTCCGGGCTCGCCGCTCGGCGGCCTTTCGGATCCCGCTTCGGACAAAATCGGGGGACGTCTGCAGGCGCTTCCACGCTTCATCGGTCCAGAGCATGGCCGCCTGGGGTGTATCCCACAGGTTGACCAGCGTGTCTTCCTCGATCCGCGTGAACCCTCGCTCCCTGGCCAGGTCCTCCGTGTCGCGCTTGACCATGTCGGCGACGAAGTCCATCGCGATGGCCGGCGATTGTTGTATTTTTGCCTGGAGCCGTGCCAGGGCGCCTTCCGTCCACTCCATCGGCGGCCCGGCGGCTTCCCTGGCGTCGCCCATCGCCTCCACCTTCTCGAACAACTCCACGTTGACCTCGAGATGCCCGCGTTCGGTGGCGACTTCCTCCGCGATCTGCTTGATCATGTGGCGCATGAACTCGGGGACGGTCTCCAACCGTTCCTTGGCCGCGGCCGTCCAGGGAACGCCTCCCTGCTCCAGCGTCTCTGCAGCCGCACTCATCCCTGCCGTGCCGCCCATACGACCCATCATCTGGCTCTTGAACTGATCGAGGAGCTCCGCCGTGATTTCCCGATGCCCCAACTCCCGCGCCTTCTTCTCCGCAAGACGCTTCACCATCCCACGGAGGAACACCGGCGCACGCTCCATGCGAAGCAAGGCCTCCTCCGTCCAGACGATCTCCGCCGTCAGGGTCTCCTCATGTGGGTGATCGGTCGCCATGCTCGTCCCCGTGGCTCAGCCAGCTTACTTGTTCAGCAGCTCCTTGAGTTCCTTCCCCGCTTTGAAAAACGGCACCTTCTTCGCGGGCACGGACACGGTCGCACCGGTCTTGGGGTTCCGGCCCTCCTTCATCCGCCGCGATCGTAATCGGAAGCTCCCGAACCCGCGGATTTCCGTCTTGTCGCCGCGCTGGAGCGAATCACGGATGCAGTTGAACATCGTATTCACGACGATCTCCGCCTGACGCTTGGTCAGGGTGGTGACCTGCTCCGAGACCCGCTCGATGATCTGGGCTTTCGTCATGTCCGCTCTCCCCATTCCCGGTCGCCCGTTCGCCGCCACGACCGCGCTCCGTCCAGACCGAAGGGACGTCTAAAAGGTCATCATGTACTTCAGGCTTATGCCCGGTTGGAACTGGAGCTTGGGCAAAGAGCCGAAGATGTGGCTCTCGATCAATTCGCGAATCGAAAACGGCTTGCGCGGTTCCACCACGGTCGGCTCCCCCTCGATGCCGGCGAGATCCGCCGCGGTCTTGATCGCGTCGTCCAGATTTCCGAGCTCGTCCACCAGCCGGGCGGCTTCCGCCTGACGACCCGTGAAAATGCGCCCGTCAGCCAGCGACCGGACGTCCACGAGGTCCAGCGCGCGTCCCTCGGCCACGGCCTCGATGAATTGCTCATGGACATCATCGAGCACGGCCTGCAGAATCTTGCGGTCTTCCGTGCTCATGGTGCGAAACGGAGAGGCGAGATCCTTGTGCCGGCCGCTCTTGATCACGACGCTCTCGACGCCCACTTTTTTTAACAACCCCTGGAGATTCGCCAGTTCCATGATGACGCCGATACTGCCCGTCAGCGTTCCCGGATTGGCCATGATGCGATCGCTGGCCACCGCGATGTAGTACCCCCCCGATGCAGCCACCGTTCCCATGCTGGTGACGACTTTTTTCTTGTTCTCGTTCCGAACTTGGATGACGGCGTCATGGATTTCCTGCGACGGGACGACGCCTCCGCCCGGGCTGTCGATCCGGAGCACGATCGCCTTGACCGAGGGGCTCTTGCCGAAACGCTTGATCTCGGAGACCGTCTGGTGCGAATCGAGGATGGCGCCTTCGACTCGAATGAGCCCGACCCGGTCCTCGACGCCGAGATCCACATCCCCCAGCAGGAGGTTGCCCAGCACCAGGAGACCAAACCCGGCCAGCAGAATCCACAGGACGAGCCGAAACGGCTTCCGGACCCGATGGGACTGGTTGGCGTTCTCGTCACCCATGATGCCCTGCCCACGGACTGGGTCCGGCAGCCCGATCTCGTGGAGGTGTCTCCCCTTGTGGAGCCCGGCGCCAGTGGCCTAGGACTCGTCCTCGGATTCCGGAGCAGCCCGCTTCTTGCTCGTCTTCGCCGCGCGCGCCATGCTCTGGTCCACATCGCCCTGGCTGGCGTTGTACTCGTCGACCTGCCGACGCTCCGAGTCCATCTGATGTTCGCGAAGACTCAGGGCGATCTTGCGCTCCTCGGGATCCACGCGAATGATCTTCGCGGTCACATCGTCCGACACCTTGAATCGATCCTCGAGCTTCGCCTGGGGATCCATTCCGGATTCGCTGATGTGAATCAATCCCTCGACTCCCCCCTCGAGCTCGACGAACACACCGAAGTCGGTGATCTTTGCGATCTTGCCGTTGACCGTGTCGCCGACCTGGTAGCGTCCGGGAATCTCGGTGTCCCAGGGATCTTCGGAGAGCTGCTTGTAGCCCAGGGACAACCGCTCCTTCTCCTTGTCGATTCTCAGCACCACCGCCTCGACCTTCTGCCCTTTCTTGAAGACCTCTGACGGGTGCTTGATGTGCTTCGTCCACGACATGTCTGAGATATGGATCAGACCGTCGATGCCTTCCTCGAGCGCGACGAAGGCACCGAAATCGGTCAGGCTCTTGACCTTGCCTTCGATCTGCGTCCCGGGCGGATAGCGGCTCTCCACCATGTCCCAGGGATTGGGTGCGGTCTGCTTCATGCCCAGGGAGATCTTGCGGTTGGCGGCATCGACGTTCAGCACGACCGCCTCGACCTGGTCACCGCCCGACACGATCCGCGATGGATGCCGAACCTCGTGCGTCCATGACATCTCGGAGACGTGCACGAGCCCCTCCACACCCGGTTCCAACTCCACGAAGGCGCCGTAATCCGTGAGGCTGACCACGCGTCCGCGCACGCGGGTGCCGACCGGATACCGCGAGTCGACGCTCGTCCACGGGTCGGCGGTCTTTTGCTTCAATCCTAAGGATATGCGCCCGGTCTCCCGGTCGTATTTGAGCACCACGACCCCGGCCCGGTCGCCCACGGAAAAGACTTCGGTTGGATGCCCGACGCGGCCCCAGGACATGTCCGTGATGTGGAGCAGCCCGTCGATCCCGCCGAGATCGATGAAGGCCCCGTAATCCGTGATGTTCTTGACCATGCCCTCGATCAGTTGCCCTTCCTTCAGGGTCGCCAAGGTGCTCTGCCGCTTCTTGTCGCGCGATTCCTCCAGAAGCACGCGGCGTGAGACCACCACATTGCCCCGCCGATGATTGATCTTGATGATCTTCAGCTGAAAGTTTTTCCCCACGAGAGAATCCAGGTCCCGGACGGGATGCAGGTCGATCTGAGAGCCGGGCAAGAAGGCCTTGACGCCGATGTCGACCATCATGCCGCCTTTGATCCGAGAGAGCACGCGCCCTTCGATCACGGTCTCGTCCTTGTAGGCTGTTTCCAGCTCCTCCCAAATCTTCATCTTGTCCGCTTTCTCTTTGGACAAGACGAGATTGCCTTCCGCGTCCTCCCGCTCCTCGATGTACACTTGCACCGAGTCGCCGACCTTCAAGGTCTGCAGGTCCTCGGAGGAGAACTGGTCCGCGGCGATCATCCCCTCGGACTTGTAGCCGATGTCCACGACGACCTTGTCGCGGCTGATCGCGACGACACGCCCCTCGGTGATGGTCCCCTCGTCGAAATTGCGAAACGTTTCCTCGTAGAGCGCGGCCAAGGCGCCGCGATCCATCTGCTCGTCTGTCTGCTTCGTGCTGCTGTTCATAAACGCGCTTCCAATCGTCCGACTGCGGTCGGGTGCTGATGGTTAAATACGACCGAGACCTCACTCAGCGTGGCGAGGTCCGGCTGCCGGCTGGCTCTCGGGCGTCCCTGCCCGTTCAGAGCCGCCGGATCGCGGCGGAGGCGGCGCAACCGCCCCGAGCTCGGCGATCCGTTCCATGACGGTCCGGCTGACGTGTTGAAAGAATGGCTTTCCCGCATACTGCGCGGCGTCCGATGAAAAATCGATGGGCTCGCCGATCCGCACCCGGATCGGGCGAAGCCTGGGCCACCGCGCGCCCACCGGAAGGACGTCGTGCGTCCCCTCGAGATAGACCGGCAATACGCGACAGCCCGTCTCCGCGACGATGATGCCGATGCCCGGTTTGCCGGGCCCCAGCCGGCCGTCTTCCGACCGGGTCCCTTCCGGATAGATGACGACGGCGCAGCCCCGCTTGACGAGCTCGATCGCCTGCCGGAAGCTCTCGCGGTCGAAACGGTAGTGACGCATGGGAATCCACCCGAGGCTGCGCAGGGCCTTTCCAAGCAGGCGATTCGGAAAGAGATCGTACCGTCCGAGATAATAGGCTCGCCTGGGCAAGGCGCACCCCAAGGCCGGGATGTCGAGATAGCTCGCATGGTTTGCGGCGATGAGCAGCCCTCCGTGCCTGGGGACGTGCGCCCGGCCGATGGTTCGAAACCGGAACAGCAGCCGCCCGGCGGCGAGTAATAAGATCCGAAAACATCCATACCAAAAACCGCTCACAGCCTGGTTTCAATCACCGCGAGCATGCGCGCCACGACGGCCTCCACCTCCAGATCGGAGGTGTCGATCACACAAGCATCCGGCGGCACGACCAGCGGCGCCTGCGTGCGCGTGCGATCCCGGTTGTCTCGCGCCTCGATCTCGCGTCGCGTCTCGTCCAGGCCGGCCGCATGTCCCGAAGCCCGGATGTCCCGGTGGCGCCGTTCGGCACGGACGTGGACGTCGGCGTCCAGAAAAAACTTCACATCGGCTTGCGGAAACACCTTCGTGCCCAGATCGCGCCCTTCCGCGACGGTGGCCCGGGCCGCACCGATCCGGCGCTGCACCGGCAGCAACCATTCCCGCACGGCCGGATAGGCAGACACGACCGAGGCGATCGCGCTGATCTCCGGCGTCCTGATCTCCTCGGCGACGTCCCGTCCATCGACGAGCACGCGCGTGCACCCCAGGGCCGCCTCGAGTGTGACGCTGGTCGTGGGCAGGAGTGCGGCCACGGCATCCGGGTAGTTCGGATCCACGCCGGACGCGTTGACCCTCCAGGCGAGGGCCCGGTACAGGGCTCCGGAATCGAGGTAAAGATACCCGAGGCGCGAGGCCAACAGCCTCGCGACGGTACTTTTCCCGACGCCTGCGGGCCCGTCAATGGTGATGACGAGGCCCCGGGCGGCGGCTCGTTCCTGCAGGCGATCAGCAGGCTGGCTGCGTATTATAGTCCTCCCCAGGATGATGTCAATAATTCCAATAGCTTGCTTTCAAATTCAGGGAACGATGTCTCGATCGAGTCCGCCTGGTCGATGTGGACGGGCGCATCGGCCAGCAAGGCCGCGACAGCCAGTGACATGGCCACGCGATGGTCCCCGTGACTGGTCACGCGCCCCCCCTTCAGCGGGGGTGTCTTCCCGTGGCCGGCGCCCCTGATGCGGACCCCGTCCGGGGCTTCCTCGATCCGGCCGCCCAACTTTCTCAGCTCCGAGGTCATGGTGGCGATCCGATCGCTCTCTTTGTGTCTCAACTCCTCGGCCCCCCTGATCTCGGTGTCCCCCTCCGCCAGGGCCGCCGCGACGAAGAGGATCGGAAACTCATCAATGGTCTGGGGGATCCGATCCGCTCCGATTCTGACCCCGCGCAGCGCCGCCGAGCGGATGCGAAGGTCCGCCACGGGCTCCCCTCCTTCCTCCCGTTCCCGAAGCAGTTGGAGGTCGCCCCCCATCTCCCTCAGGATGTCGAGGCATCCCGTCCGGGTCGGATTCACACCCACCCCCTGCACCGTCACGTCTGAGCCAGGGATGACCGAGGCAGCCACGGCAAAGAACGCCGCGGCAGAAAGGTCGCCCGGCACCGCCATCGTCCGTTCACCGCCCCAGCCCACCGGCTGCCGCCCGTCGACCTCCACGGTCGTGCCCTGGACACGAATCGGCACGCCCAGGCTCCTGAGCATGCGCTCGGTGTGGTCGCGCGACGGCTGGGGCTCGACCACCCGCGTGGTGCCCTCGGCGAAGAGTCCGGCCAGGAGCAATGCCGACTTCACCTGTGCGCTGGCAACGGGCGACTCGTACGTGATGCCCCTGAGGCGACTCCCCGAGACCGCCAGCGGAGCCAGCTCCCCGCCTTTCCGTCCGGTGATGGTCGCCCCCATCTGGCGGAGCGGGCGAACGATCCGGCCCATCGGCCGGCGCCTGATCGACTCGTCCCCTGTGAGCACGGTGAAGAAATCCTGGCCCGCCAGCAGGCCGGCCAGCAATCGGATGCCGGTCCCCGAGTTTCCGCAATCGATCGGCCGGTCGGGCTCCGCCAGCCCCCAGCGGCCTTTCCCGAAGACATGGAGCCGTCCGGGGGCTTCCTGGATCTCGATGCCCATCGCCCTGAACGCCCGGGCCGTGTCGAGGCAGTCCGCGCCGCGACAGTACCCCGCGATCGTGGTCTCGCCCTCGGCCAGGGCGCTGAGCACGATGGCCCGATGGGTGATGGACTTGTCGCCGGGAACCGTCACCGTCCCCTTCAAGGGGCCGGCCGGATTGATCGTCAGTGTCCTCATGCCGTGGACCGTTGTCCGGACTGGTGACTAATGGACGCGCTCGCGAAGCTGCTTCGCGCGGGCCAGTAACTTCTCCAAACCTGCCGCATCGCCCGCTTCGACCAAGGCCCGAAGCTGGGCCAGGTGTCGGGTGTAGATCTCGATCATGCGCGACAGATTGTCACGATTCCAGAGGCAGATGTCGCGCCACATTTCCGGCGAGCTGGCCGCAATGCGCGTCGTATCGCGCAACCCGCCGCCGCCGTAGGCCAGGAGGTCCTGCTCGGGCTTCACCTGAGCTTCGATCTCCCCCAAGGCCGTCATCAGCGAGAACGCCGCGGCGTGGGGCAGGTGACTCACGGCGCCCAGGACCTGGTCGTGCACGTAGGGATCCATCGTCAGCACCGTGCTCCCGGCCCCCTCCCAGAGGGACCGCACGGTCGCCAGGGCCTCCGGGCTGGTGCGCGCGGTCGGCGTGATGATGCAGCGGGCCCCGCGAAAGAGATCCGGGGAGCCGGCGGTCACGCCCGTCTTCTCCTTGCCGGCGATCGGGTGCGCGCCGACGAAGTGGACGCGCGCGGGAAGCAAGCCCTCGGTCCGCTCGACCAAGGGGCCCTTCACGCTGCCGACGTCGGTCACGATGCAGCCCTCGGCCAACTGCCCGCCCCACAGGCTGACCTGGCGCTCATAGGTATCAACCGGCGTGGCGAGGACCACGAGGTCAGCGTCACGGACGCCTTCGGTCGCGTCGCGCACGAACCGGTCGATAGCGCCCAGGCGCTGGGCGGCCTCGAGGTTCTCGATCCGCCGGCCGACTCCGACCACGGTCTCAGCCATCCCCAGCCGCTTGAGGACCATGCCCAGCGACCCGCCGATGAGCCCGACGCCGATGATGACCGCATGCTTGAAACGGGGGACCATGCGCTCCTTACTCACCGGTGACGACCGGCCGCACATAGGAGCGCGAGGCGGGAGGCAAGGGAGAGATCAGCATGCCTGGTTCCGCACGGTCACATCTCACGCCCGATCGCGTGGGCGATCTTGGCCAGGTCTTGCATCAGATCCTTGAACTTGGTGGGTTTGATCGATTCCTCGCCATCGCACAAGGCGCATTCCGGCTGCGAGTGCACTTCGATCAACAGGCCGTCCGCCCCGGCCGCCACCGCCGCCTTGGCCATGGGCGCCACGAGATTCCACTTGCCGGTGGCATGGCTCGGGTCGACGATGACCGGCAGGTGGGACAGCTCCTTCAGGGCGGGCACGGCGGCCAGGTCCAAGGTGTTGCGGTATTGCGTCTCGAACGTCCGAATCCCTCGCTCGCACAACATCACGTTCCGGTTGCCTCGAGACATGATGTACTCGGCGGACAGGAGAAACTCCTTGATCGTGGCGGACAGACCCCGTTTCATGAGGACCGGCTTGTCGTAGGACCCCACCTCTTTCAGCAGCTCGAAGTTCTGCATGTTGCGGGCCCCGATCTGGATGATATCCGCCTTGGCGAGGAACAGCTCGATGTCGCGGGGATCCAGAATCTCGCTGACGACGGGGAGCCCGGTCTGTTTTTTCGCCTCGAGCAGATAGTCGAGCCCTTCACGCCCGACCCCTTGAAAGGAGTACGGGCTGGTGCGTGGCTTGTACGCCCCACCCCTGAGAATGCTGGCCCCTGCGGCCTTGACCTCATGGGCGATCCCCACGGTGAGCTCGAGCTTTTCCACCGCGCAGGGCCCCGCCATCATGGCGATCTTCTTGCCCCCGATCTTCACGGCGTCGACCTCGACGATGG
>JBFKNO010000075.1:0-10418 GCA_041629275.1 Nitrospiraceae bacterium | reverse complement strand
TCTGGCGGCCGGGCTGTGCGTCTTCATCGGCACCTATCCCTGGCCGCTCTACAGCCTGCTCCCCTATCCCGTGCAGTACAGTCCCTACGACCCCACGCACGTCATCGCACAGTTGCAGTTGCTGTTCTTCTCGGCTCTTGCGTTCACCTGGCTGAAGCTCTCCGGGCTCTACCCGCCGGAGCTCCGCTCGGTGAACCTCGACGCCGAGTGGATCTATCGGAAGGTCGGTCCCCGCTTCGTGGGGGCGCTGGTGACGCGGTATGCCCGGCTGAAGGCTCGGCTGGGGGAGGGCGTCCGCCGGCAGACCGACGCCGTCAACATCCTCGCGGGGCGGCCGGCTCAAGTGGTCATCTGGTTTGCGCACACCTGGCCGACGGGCTCCATGGTGCAGTGGGCCGTCGGCCTGCTCGCGCTGATTCTCTTCTCGTACTACCTGGCCTGAAGTGAAAGAACGTCTCTCGCGGCTTTGACGTCTGTCGCGTCTGTTGCGTCACGGGAAGGCCGATTTCTTTTGTGTCATGCCTGCGGAGCCACGCATCCATCTTATTATCCCGCGTGCCCTGGATTCCCGCTTACGCGGGAATGACGGAAACGCCAACGCGGAAGGTCAAAGGGGGAAGGCGAAAGAGGAACGACGAAGATGAGAGCGGGCTTGCCGGCCGAAGCCTTAGCGAAGGCCGGTTAGATGACCGGCAATCCGAGCCCGAGCTTGCCCAAGTCGATGACGACCTCATCCGTTTCGCGACCGAGCAGAAAATCAAGCATGCTGTGGGACTGCTCGACCACGGCCACCCCGGGCTCGAAATGCAAATCGAACCATTTGGGGCCCGTGGGTCTCATGGGATAGCGCCGATCGTAGACGACGCCATAGGCGGGCACACCGTATTGCACGTCATGGTTGGCGATTACGAAATGCAACCGGTTTCCCTGCACATAGAATCCTCCGGAGGTGACCTCGCGCTTGATGGACGTGCGCGGCTTACTGAGGTAGTAGGTCACCCGCTCGGTGGGACCGGCTTTCGCGAGGGCTTCGGACAAGCGAGGCGCAAGCAGATCGAGCTCCGTGGGCGTGAACACCGGCTGCCATGGCGCTTCACCCGCGAGCATCACGTACACCCGGAGCCGGTGATCTCTGACGCGAAACCCGGCGAGGATCGCCCTGAAATCTTCCGCGGCGATCGTACCGGGATGGCTGCGGAGGGTCTCCGGCTTTCCGTCGATGACGCCCGGGTCCGGCTCGATCCTGACGAAGGTGGTCGGGTCCTGATACACGACCTCACCGGGGATCGTACCGACGGCGCAACCAACAGAAAGCAGGCAGGGCAAGAGGCACGTGGCAAGGGGCCAGGGGTACGTCTGCCTGCGCGTGCACATCCGACGCTCCATCTGGTCTCTTGCCGCTTTCCCCTTGCCCCGCGCCACCAGCCCCGCGCCCTATTCCGCGATCGCGACTTTCATCTCCATGCGTTCCAGCGGGTTGTCCCGGCTGTCGCGGCGCGCGTCGACGATCTTGTCGGCGACCTCCATCCCGCTGGCCACCTCGCCGAAGACCGTGTAATTCCAGTCCAGGAAGTTCGAATCCGCCACACAGATGAAGAACTGGGAGCCTGCACTGTCCGGATCGTTCGCGCGCGCCATCGAGAGCGCCCCGCGCTTGTGCGGGTGGCTGTTGAACTCGGCTTTGATCCGGTGGCCGGGCCCGCCAAGCCCGTGGGTGGCCCGGTCCGGCGATTTGGTATTGGGATCACCGCCCTGGATCATGAAACCAGGTATGACTCGATGAAAGGTGGTGCCATCGTAGAATTTGTCTCTCGCCAGCTTCATGAAGTTGGCCACGTGGTTGGGAGCCACCTCGGGAAAGAGGACGACCTCGATATCCCCGACGGCCTCGCCCTTGGTCGTCACCGTAATCGTGGCCCGTGGCTGTGTACCGGTCTTCGACATAAATGCTCCTTCAGCGAAACATGTCAAACGGGGACTGGGCGGCCCCTTCCAGCCCTTGGTTGATCGCGACCCACGAGGCGCCGTCGTCGCTTCGAAAGGCCCCAGCGTTGGTGCCGGCGTAGAGGGAGCCGTCGTCGGACGACACGAGCGCTTGGATGGACAGCTCCGTCAGCCCCACGTTCACCGGGGCCCATTCTCCCTGCTGATCGAGCGCTCGAAAGACGCCGCGCCCGGTCCCGACGAACAGCCCCGCCTCGGTCGGGACGATGCCCCTGATCGAATCATTTGGCAACGCGCGGCTGATGGGGCTCCAATGCCGGCCGCTGTCGGCGCTCCGAAAGACTCCGCCGTCAAAGGTCCCCACGTAGATCGCCTGGCCCTCGTCAATCGCAATCACGCGGATAAAGTTCTCGCGCAACCCCTCATGGTCCTTCAGCCCCGTGGTCAAGCGTTTCCACCCGGCGGTCTCCTTTGCCAGACGCATCACGCCTTTGCCGGAGGTCCCGGCATAGAGGCTCCCGTCCTTGGCCATGGCCAGACAATGGACCAGGATGTCCTCGAGGCCGGTCGAGACCATGGACCACTGCCCTGCGGGCTCGTTGAGCCGGTAGACGCCGTTTCCCGTGCCCGCGAAGAGCCCCCGGGCGGTCGACAACAGGGCCTTCACTTGCAGGCGCTTCAAGCCCTTGTTCACCACATGCCAGGATTTCCCGCCGTCGTCCGAGCGGAAGATGCCGCCGCGCACGGTGCCGGCGTAAACCGTGCCGTCCGTCATCGTGACGAGCGACAAGACGAAGAGGTCCGCCAGACCGTCGTTGGCTGGCGTCCAGGTCTGCCCGCGGTCTTCGCTGCGAAACACCCCCATGCCGAAGGAGCCGGCCAACAGGGTGTTCGGCTCGATCACCGTCAGGGCCTGAATGCTGGGGACCGTCGAAACGGGAAACGGGCTTGCCGGGACGTCGTGCCCCTCGCGAGTTGCGGGCGTTCGCCCGGGTTCAGCCACGGCTGTGATCGGACTCCCGACCGCCCCGCCGGCGCCCGGCGTTGGCAGCGCGAGAAGGCCCACGCCGACAATCAATACCCCCAGCAGCGGTTGTACCTGTTTCATGATCATACCTCGTTTGCGCCGTGCTACTTGATGTGGTACCCGGCGGTCCCAGTCGTCACAGGCTCTCCGCCCTGCTCTGCTGTCTCGGCATCTCCCCCGCCGCCGGGGCCTTCATGCCGCCTTCGAGGACGCCCGAACAGGCGCGCGCCGACGATGCCGAACTCATACATCACGATCAGGGGGATCGCCATGAGGAGCATGGTATAAATGGTGGGGTCAGGCGTGAGGATCGCGGAGACAATCAAAATAATCATGATCGCATGCTTGCGGAATCGCTTGAGATCCTCCACCGTGACGTAGCCCGCCCGGGCCAGGAGCGTGAGCACCAGCGGGAGCTCGAAGCCAAACCCGAGGATGAGCGAGAATTTGACGTTGAAGTCGACAAAGGTGCCGACGGCCAGCTCCGGCCTGAGCTCGTGCTCCGCGCCGAATCCCACAAAGAACTCGAGCACCATGGGCAGGACCACGAGATTACAAAAGATCAACCCCAACGCGAACAAGGCCCCGGCCAGGAGAAAGATCGGGATGATGAGGCGTTGCTCCCGAACGAGCAGCGCCGGCTCGATGAATTTCCAGAACTGGTAGAGGATCATCGGCAAGCTGAACACGATGCTGACCAGGAGGGACACCTTGATCGCCGCAAACAATGCTTCGGTCGGGCCGTAGAATGCCAAGCGGTCGACTTCGACTTGGGCCAGGGACCTCGCCATCCACTCGATCATCTCTCGTGCGTAGAAGAAAGCCCCCCCGAAGCAGACCATGATGGTCGCCCCGATGATCAGCAGCCGCTTCTTGATCAGGGCGAGATGCGCCTGGAGTGGGGCGATCGCAATGGCCATCGGATGGTTCCTCGACGAGCCCCCGCGTCAGGATGAAGTGGCGCTGCCGGCTTCGACCTGGTTTCGGTAATCGCGGATGAGCTCCGCCATGCGATCCTTCTTGGCGAGCTTCTCCTTTTGCAGCTGCTTCTTCGTAATCTCCTCCTGTGGCGTCAGTACGTGGCGTTTTTGCATCTCGGTCAACTCGCCATCAAGCCGATGATGAGCATCTTCCAATTCCCGAAATTCATGATTGGACTCCCGCAACCGCTCGACGATCGCACTGTCAGGTAGCATATCCCACCTCCTGTGGAATTAGATGGTTGGACGTGCCAAACTCAGCTCCATGAGAATCGCGTCCTCTTTCGGATCGCTGTAGTAATTTCTTCGGAGGGCCCTCCGTTCAAAGCCAAAGCTCCCGTACAGGCTCAGGGCCGGCTCGTTCGTGGCGCGGACCTCGAGCAGCACCCGCCTGACGCCACGGGCCCGTCCCTCAGCCAGGGCGTGCTCCACGAGGACGCGTGCGATGCCCCGTCGCCGCGCCTGCGGGGCGACCGCCACGTTCATGATCCGAAGCTCGTCAAACACGACCCAGTAGCACACATAGCCCAGAATCTCGCGATCACGCTTGCGCCGCCCAAGGACGAACCTCGCAAATGGGTTCCCCTCGATTTCGGCACGAAGCATCTTGTCGGACCAGGGGGAGGAGAACGACGCGCGCTCGATCTCAAGGACGGCACCAAGATCCGAGAGGACCGCCGGCTCGACGAGCAGCTCCCCCGTGCTGGCGTGGCCCGCCGATTCGTCACGGCAGGCCCTGTCGTCCGCGTGGTTCTCGATCGCATCCATCGTCCTGCCTGCTCGCCCCTCATCGCGACGGCGCCGCGCCGCTGACCGATCTCGCCCCGCCGGCCGGCCGTGGCGCGACATGCGCCCGCTCCCACTTGAGCTCGGCTTCGGAGCGCTGCACGTATTGCGGCGAGACCCCGCGCGGCAAGACTTCGCCCCGCTCCAGCCGCCCCAGGGCCGCACGCGCCACGCTGACGGCCGACGGGAGCACCCGTGCTGCCGGAGCTGGATGCATCCTCGCCGGGCCCGCTGCACAGCAGGCACGGAGCTGGGTCTGGTAAGCGAGCCATCCGTCCCCCAACACCACCGTCGGCCCGGCCAGGGAAGGTGGAATGAGCTCCACCGGCCCGACCCGGGCTTCCTGAATCTGGACGAGCCGGTGGTCCGGCGTCCAGCGGTACACGGCCCAGTAGGCTTCGCCGGCACGGGCCTTGACGATCGGGCACAGGTCAGGCCCCACCTCCGGCACGTTCCACGCCATCGCTTCGAGCGTGGGCACCGCGACGAGCGGCACCTGGGTCACCGCCCGCAGCCCCAACATCGTGGCAAGGCCGACCCGCAGGCCGGTAAAGGAACCCGGACCGATCGACAGGGCCAGCCCATCCAGCTCCTGCATGGTCAGCCCGGAGGACTTCAGCACGGCGTCCAGGGTCGGAATGACCCATCTGGCGTGCGCCCCTTCGGCGCGCGTCTCGAGGCAGGCGGCGACCTCCCCCCCGCACAAGAGCGCGACGCTTTGCCTGCTCGTGGCTGTTTCCAACGCTAAGACATTCATACCCGAGGCTCGCCGTCTCGGAGAGAGACACGACCGGCAAGACGCAGGTCGCCGTCACGCAGCGGCACGTTCGGCTGGAGCTCCGAGAACGTGATGTCGATCTTGCCGTCATGCTCGCCGTTCGTGGCTTTGATCTGGAACGGCAGCACGAGGCCTTCGGACGACGGCGCCTCCGCCGCCGTTGCCGCATCGGGCGGGCTCATCGTCGGCCGGAAATCGGTCAACTCCAGGGTTCCGATCAGCTTGCCATCCGGCGTAAACCGCTTCTCGCGCACCACGTAGAAGGCGTGACGCTCGAACCAGATCTGCCGCATCACCGTTCCTTCCCGCACCGCGTCTCGCAGGGGGGGCCGGACATCCAGGCGGTAGAGATCCTCGTCCTCCTCGAGGGTGACCCGCGCCCCCGGCTGAACCGCTTCGACGCCCAGCAGCCCACTCATGGCCAGGACGCTGAGCCTGACCGAATCCGACAGGCCCCCCCGCCGGGCCAGGTCCGCCGGAGACCCCGTAATGCGGCGGCCCTCGCTCGGCACCTGCAGATGGTACTGGGCGGGCTCGAGGACAAAATCAAAAATCCTCCCGCCAAATCGGTCGAATCCCTGCAACCGGAGGGCTTCCGCGCGTCTATAGAATAAAGTGCCGTAGACGGTTTGGGCAATGGGAAAGCTCGGAGACTTCACCTCGGCCGTAAAGAGACCCTTGACAGTGCGGAGCGCCCCTTCGCGCCGCTCCAGCAGGCTTGTGAGCTCCTCCGCGGTGGCGACCCGCAGGGGTAAATCGGGGGCTATGACGGCAGGCGGCCGCAACGCACAGGCGGCGAGACCGAAGGCAAAAGGCAAAAGGAAAAAGCCAAAAATGGGTATTCCCCAACTTCTTAATTTTTCCTTTTTAATTTTTCCTTCGCTATGCGAGGACCGCATCCAGCGCCTCACCGACATCGCGCACGCCGACGAGCTCGATCGAGTCCAGTGGCTCCAGCCTCGCCAGATTGGCCTCGGGCAAGAAGCAGCGACGGAAGCCCAGCTTGGCCGCCTCCTTGAGACGCATCTCGACCTGGCTCACGGCCCGCACCTCCCCGCCCAATCCGACCTCGCCGAAGATCACGGTGCTGGAATCAACAGGGCAATCGCGCAGGCTGGAGGTGACCGCGGCCGCGATCCCCAGATCGATCGCCGGCTCGTCAATGTGCATACCGCCGACCACGTTGACATAGACATCCTGGCCCGACAGATGCAGGCCAAGTCGCTTCTCGAGCACGGCCAGCAAGAGCGCGACCCGATTGAGCTCGACCCCGTTCGCCATGCGCTTGGGCATGGCGTACCCCGTCGAACACACCAGCGCCTGCAGCTCCACCAAGATCGGTCGCGTGCCCTCCACGCTCGAGACCACCACCGACCCCGTGCTGTGCTGCGGACGCTCGGCGAGGAACACGGCCGACGGATTGGCCACCTCTTCCAGCCCTGACTCCCTCATTTCAAAGACGCCGATCTCGTTCGTCGACCCGAACCGGTTCTTCACCGCCCGCAGGATGCGATAGCGGTGTCCCTTGTCCCCTTCAAAATACAGCACGGTATCCACGATGTGCTCGAGCAGACGGGGACCGGCGATGGCGCCTTCCTTGGTCACGTGGCCGATGATGAACACGGGCACGCCGCTCCGCTTCGCCAGCCACATGAGCTGGGCAGCGACTTCCTGAATCTGGCTCAGGCTGCCCGGCGCGGATGCGATCTGTTCCGTATACATAGTCTGTATGGAGTCGACCACGATCGCGGTCGGGCGCAGCTCCTGCACCGCGCGCACGATCTCCTCGCAGGAGGTCTCCGCGAGCGCGAGCAGGTTTGCGGTCTTGATGCCAAGCCGCTCTCCGCGCATACGGATCTGGCCCAGCGATTCCTCACCCGACGCGTACAGCACCGTCTCGTCGGCCGCCGCCAACCCGGGCAGGGCGCTCAAGAGGAGCGTCGACTTTCCGATGCCCGGATCCCCTCCGATCAGGATCACGGACCCCGGCACCACGCCGCCGCCCAACACGCGATCGAACTCCTGAATGCCGGTGGACAAACGGGGCTCCCGCCCGACGTCGATGGCATCGAGGGGGGTGGGCCGTGAGGCTTCGAGTGGGACGAGCGGGCGGCGCGCAGGCCCGGGAGCCGGCGCACGCTCCTCCTTCATCGTGTTCCACTGGCCGCAGCTCGGACAGCGACCGAGCCATCGCGGCGCCTGGTGGCCACAGGCCTGGCAGAAAAAGCTGGTTTTTGCCCGCATGGATGAGATTCTTCGCCCGCATCTTAATGGATCATGGACGAAATTACAAAGGTTGGGGCAGGCCAGCAGCAGGCCCGTTCACCGCATGCAGGAGGGGCTGAACAGAGGGAACACTCGGCGAGGGGGCGGGCCCACTCTTGTCCAAAAGAGCGCGTCGTGGTCCGTCCGGGGCAAGGGGCACGCCCGTCCTGCTCAGCGCTCCGGTTCGACCGCACTATGCCTCGCAGGCGCTCGGCTGCGGATCTTGCTGCGTGCAACCCAGAGGGGCACGCACCCAAGATTATTTTTGACAGCAGTGGGGCGGGCCTATCCTTGCAGATGCTTGCGGACCATGAGCCAGTCCGTGGCCCACTTGGTCTTGCGGGGGAACTCGTCATCCTTGCCGGTCTCCGCGAGGATGACGGTGGTCCGACGCTCACTCGCAAACACCTCGGCAAAGTCACGGCGACGCCCGACTCCGCCCTTGATGTTCTTGAAGCCCCGCTCTCTGAATTCTTCGAGCAGGGCCCGGAGCGCCTCCGGCCCCGGGGCGATCACGCGCGTCAGCCCCGGTGGAAAGTCGTGCTGCGTCAGCCAAGCCCTGAACTCCTGCGGGTCGATGCCGGGCGATCGCACCACGTAGACGGCGTAGAAATAAAACCGCGTCAAACGTTCCAGCTGCTGCACCGCACCGCCGATCGGCGTGGTCAGCGCCTCGACTGCGACGGGGAGCTTCACCCCCGGCAGCAACGGAACGGAATCGGGTTGTTTCCCCATGAGCGCCGCGGCCTCGACGAAAATGATCGGACGCCGGCGCTCCCAACTGGCAAAGAGTGCCGCCGCCTCAACCGTCCGCCGCCCCTCGTTACCGTGATACTCGACCCGCACCGCGAAATTGCCATCGATGCGGGGCGTGAAGCGGAGGAAGGCGCGCCCGTCGAACCCCGTCATCGCGGTGCCCACCTTTTCGAAGGTCCCGCTCTGGAGGGCGATCTGCCGCCCCATGTCTTTCTTGGCAATCGAAATGGTGAGCTGTTTGCCGCCGAGCGCGGTGTCACGGAGCAAGCCAGGCTCGACCAAGCGCATCTCCACCACGGCTTCCTTCAACGGCGCCGTCAAGACATCGTTGACGAGGACGGTTGCGGACGCCTGCTCGGCCGCGCCACTGTCCGCCAAGAGGCTCATGCCGATCGCCAGCGCGATGGGGACAACGATGACGGCAATCGTCCGGAGGCGCGGCATCACGCTCATCGTCGCGTATTGATCGTTCATGCGTGTCGACTCCTGCGGACCGGCCACTGGCCCGGGAGGACAGGCGGGGCGGAGCGACTCATAACAAACCGTGTCCGCGTTTCGCGATGGCGAAGGCATCGACGGCGGTAAAGATGGCGAGGCTGACATAAAGGAGCTGGGCCGGGGGCCAGAACAATTTCCATGTGAGGATCAGCGCAATCCCGACGGCAAGGATGTAGTAGCCACGTGGCTGTCCCAGGTAGAGATGGCCGACACCGGCGATGATCGAAAGTGACGCAGCAAGAACTCCCTCTAATGTCTTCTCGCGGTCGTCCATACTGGGGATAGGGGTGTGGGGAGAGGCGGACCGCCTACCCATTCTTTGCTTTCAATGCCGCCATGACTTCTTTCGTATGTCCGTCGACTTTCACTTTTCGAAAGATCGCTATCAGCACTCCCTGCTCGTCGATCACGAAGGTGCTCCGCTCGATTCCCCAAAACTTCCGTCCATACATGTTCTTGTGCTTGTAGACTCCATAGGCCTTGGAGACCTTGGCATCCTCGTCGCTCAATAGGTTGAAGGGCAGGTCGAATTTAGCCGCGAACTTCTGATGGGAGGCCTGCCCGTCGAGGCTGACGCCCAAGACCACGGCCCCGACCCCCTTGAGCGATGGCGAGACATCTCGAAAGCCACAGGCCTCCTTGGTGCAGCCCGGCGTATCGTCTTTCGGATAGAAGTACAGGACGACTCGCTTGCCCTGATACTGCCGGAGGCTGTTCTCCGCCCCCTTCTGGTCCGGCAGCGAGAACGCGGGTGCCTTGTCTCCGACCTTTAACTCCGCAGCCATTAAGCTCTTCCCATCACAGTGCTGAGGCATGAGGGATGAGGACTGAGCAGGAAAAGAAATGCGACATTATCTCGTAGTCAGACTTGTCCTCAGTCCTCAGTCCTTCCCCTATCCCTTCGAGCGCTTGCGGCGCTCTTCCTCCATGGTCTTGCGATACAGCACCTCCCACTCCGGGCCTCCCTCCGGGATCGGACGGGAATACGAGGCCAGCCGTTTTCGTACCAAGCGGTCGAGGTCTTCCTCATGGCCCACTTCCGCCGCCAAGACCCGTTTGATCTCGCGCAACGCCCGTCCCTCGTCGCCCTTGAGTCGAAGATGAGGGCGCTTCTTGAGGTGCGCGAGGATCACGTGGGAGAGATGACTGGCCTTGTCGTCACTCAACGGCATAAAAAAACCAGTCAGGAGTGAGGAGTCAGGAGTCAAGTGACACAGACAGGGAGAGCAGGCGGGGTCTCACTTCGGATCCCCTGATCCCCTCACTCCTGACTCCTTACCCCTCACTTCTTCAGATGACCAGCCCCCGATCCTTGACCAGCTTGCTCTTGACCATGGTAAACATTCTCTGGTAGTCGACCTGGCCCTTCTCGATCTCGGCCTCG
>JBFKNO010000074.1:0-10439 GCA_041629275.1 Nitrospiraceae bacterium | reverse complement strand
TGCCTGTCCCCATGTTCACTGGCGCCCGTCTTGCCCGGGACAGGTTGGAAGCCAGCCAGTTGACCAGAACTCGAGGGGGGTGATAGGAAGGAGCGGAAGCATGCATTCATCAAACCTTTTGGCGATGGAGGCGACGACCATGATGCGGTGGCCCCGAAGACCTGCTCATCAACCCCCTGCGAGGGTGATCCTCCTGCTCATCACCCTGGCGTTCGTGACCGGGACCCCCCTCCTCACCCACGCCGACGAGGACGTTGCAGAGCCCCAGGAGCTGGTGGAGAAGGCCCGCCTGACGCTGAAGAGCTTCTTGGCGGACAAGAACATGTCCTGGCTCCGGGACAACCTGAAAGACGCCCGGGGCGTGCTGGTCGTGCCGCAAATGATCAAGGGGGCGTTCTTCATCGGCGGGTCCGGCGGCAGCGGCGTGTTGCTCGTGCGTGACGAGAAGACGAACCGGTGGAGCTATCCGGCCTTCTACACGCTCGGCGGGCTCAGCTTCGGCTTCCAGTTCGGCGGAGAGGCGTCCGAGGTCGTCCTGCTCCTCATGAGCCAGAAGGGCGTCGACTCCATGCTCACGAGCACCATGAAGCTCGGCGCCGACGCCTCGGTCGCCGTCGGGCCAATGGGCGGCCGCGTCGAGGGCGCCACGGCGCCCAACCTCAGCGCCGACCTGGTCTCGTTCGCGCGATCCAAGGGGTTGTTTGGGGGCGTCTCGCTCGAAGGGGCGGTCATTGCCGCACGCGAGTCCTGGAATTCGGCCTATTACGGCAAGCCGACGAGGCCGGTCGACATCATCGCCAAGCGCAGCGTGAAGAACCCCCACGCCGAACCGCTGCTCTCCGTGCTGGAGACGGCTCCGCAATAAAGCCCGGGCGAAACTCGCCGACGCGTCGAGGCGCCCGACCGAAACTACGTGAGACCCGCGCTCCGCCAGAGGTACCAGCAGGCGAGCGACTCGTGCGGAGCCCACGGCCTGGCGAGGGCGCGCAGCCTGTCCGGACCGGGGAGGCGTTTCAGCGCGTACCAGCGCCTCACGGCCTTCTGGATCCCCAAGTCATCCACCGGCAGGACATCCAGCCGGTTCAGCGCGAAGATGAGAAACATCTCCGCGGTCCACCGACCGATCCCGCGAATCGACGCCAGCGCCACGATGATGGCTTCGTTGTCTTGATGCGCGAAGCGCCTCGGCTGGATTGTCCCGTCCGCGAACCGCCGAGCGAGGTCCTTGATGTAGGCGGCCTTTTGGGGCGACAGCCCGACCGTCCGCAGCCGCGCCATGCTGGTTCCGGCCACCCTTGCGGGAGTCGGACGCTGTGAAGGGTACAGGCGGGTGAATCGCCGATAGATCGTCGCGGCCGCCGCCGGCGAGAGCTGTTGCGAGATGATGGCGTCGCAGAGGATGACAAAATGGCCCCGCCGCGGCCGGAGCGAGCAGGCGCCAATCCGCTCGATCAGCGACGCCATCACGGGGTCGGCGAGACCCAGGCGGCGGCACGCCTCCGAGTAGAGCATCGCCCCGCGTGCCGAGCGGTCGTCCCTGAGCAGCGCCATTCACTCAACCCAGCTCTTTACTTTTTGCTCCTCGCTCCTCGTTTCGCGTTCCTCGCTAGAGTGACGAGTGTGTCCCGTCGCAGTAGGGAGGCTTTTTCGTGTGCTTGCATCCGCAAAACGCGAGACGCTTTTTCTCAGTGAGCTCGACTTCGATCGGCGCAAAGTCCGTACCGGTGTGAGATCCGTCGCAGAACGGTTGGGTCTTGGACCGGCCGCACCGGCACCAGTACACCGTCCCCGGCCCCACCTCCATCACATAGGGGCCCTTCTGCGCAATTTTCGCTTCGTCGGCCATCGCTCCTCCTTCGCTCAGGCTATCGGCTATGGGCAATCGGCTATCGGGGTAGGCGATACCAGAACACGGCCAGCCAAGGCAAGCATCAGGGACTCAAACTCGGGCCATTCAGGAACTCGTGCCGGTCAAAGAAGGCGCCGGGCCCCGCCTGGCGTCGTGTCCCTTTTATTTCCCGCACCGAACTGGCGGGCCGTGGTCTCCGACCGGCGTCAGCCAGATGTAGTCGGCGATGCGCTCATCCAGAAGCGCGTCGACGTACTCAGGATGACCCCGCTCCAGGGCCTGCATATAAATGGTCACTTGGCGGATCGGCTTCTCGCTGCGACGCGCGACCCGATCCGGCACCGGCGTTCGATGCTGAATGTGTCCGCCGCCCGTGTAGCTGACGATGGGGCCCGCCTTCTCCTGTAACCCCTGCAGGCGTGACACGATCGCCTTCGCCATCCCCTCGTCCCGGAACATCGAGGCTTCATAGATCCGCTCGTAGGCCCCATCGGGCATCCCGCCATGGCACTCCCGCAGCTGGCGCATGATCACCCTTCGATAGGCCGGGTCATCGACCACGGTTTCCCCCTGCATGCCCCAACGCGCCATGCCGGGGTCTTCCATGGCCCGCGAGAGCCCCAGTCGCGCGACCTTCCGAACGAGCGACCGCGGGGGGTTTATGGCGAGCACCAGGAGGGTTCGGCGACGAGCGACCTGGAGGAGCGGCTCGTAATCGGCGAAGTCACCGCCCCAATTTTCCTTCCACCTCGACTCCCCCAGAAAGCGCTCCCGATCGACCCGCCCGTCGGACACGTAGCGCGACAGCGCCTCCTGGCCGTCCCATCCGAACATCTCGATCGCCAACACGGGACGTCGTCCGCGGGCCACCAGCCCTTCGAGCACCCTGGCGGCCGCGTCAATGTGGTGGCGATTGTGGTGCTCTTCGCCCAGGTAGACCACGTCCATCGCAGCCAGCCGGTCCAGCAGCGCCTCGAAGAGCACGACCTGACGCGAGGCGACATCGATGATCTGCCACTCCGTGAAGCCCGTCGCGCCGGCCTCGGACGACCCGGGCCCGGACGTCGTCTGGGCCGGTCCGGAGCACCCGGTGGAACCGGCTGCCAGGGCCATCGAAATCAGCAGCACCGTCATCGCAACGCGCTTGCGCGGGAAAAGGCTCACGTGTCACCCCTCCTTCGTCAGATCGACCGTATTCGTCATGATACCCGAGTTTGGGCGCAGCCGCCGCCACCTTGACGCTCGCGCGCGCCCACGGCTATTCTGCAAGGCGCTGAGCGACCAGCGCCCGGGGAGCGCATGGCCAAGACCTCGACCAGACTGTCATCGCGGGAGTTTCTCGACGACCTCGAACGCGAGCTCCGCGCCCTGCCCGTCCACTCCAACCCGTTCTTTCTCGCCTTCCAACGGGGGGTCACCAGGGAGCAGCTCGTCCGGTTCATTCGCCAGTGGTATGTCTTCGGGATCCAGTTTCGCAAAATTCTCATTGGCCTGCTTTACAACGTCTCGGACAAGGACGAGGCCATCGGCCTCGAGCTGCTGCGGGTCCTGTATTCGGAGTACGGCCACGGCGTCGCCGAGCAGGTGCACGCCGCCCAAATGCTGCGCCTGTGCGACCGTCTGGGCATCGATCGCGCAAGCCTCGCGCAGGAGCGACTCTGCCCCGAGGCGCAGGCCTACCTCGACACGGTTGGCGATCTCTTCCTCCGCGGCGAGCTCCCGACCGCCTTGGGCGCCTCCTTCGGGATCGAGACCACGGCCGGGTTGATGTATCGGCACCTCTACAGCGGGCTCCTGACCTTCGGCGACCTCGCGCTGGAAGACATGCGATTTTTCGAAACCCACCTCTTCGAGGAGCTGCAGCACGGAGACTGGCTGCGCAACGCGCTCGCCGCCTACGCGGCCCTGCATTCCCACCGCGAGCAGATCCGCACCGCCGCGCTCCTGGCCATGGAGAAGTGGCACGCGCTCTGGCAGGGCATGCACCGTCTCGTCCTCGACCAGCCCGTGGCTCATGGGTCTTGATCCCCACCTGGTCCTCGGGTTCCGTCGGGACATCCAGCGTTCACGCGAGGCCGACCGCGTGGCCTGGGAAGAGTCGAGCCGGCTCGTTGCCCGGGCCCGACTCCCGGAGACGACCCGGCAGTTGGCCAGGGCGATTCGGGTTTCGAGCATCGCCGATCCCCTCCGCGAGGAACTGCTCGCGTGTCTTGATGACGACGCCCTCCCGATCCGGGGAACCGGCCATGACGTACGACTCAAGGCGCTCACCGGGCTCCCGCTCAGCAAGGCCATCCGCGCCCTCAGCGTCCACTTCGGTCTCCTGTCGCCCCGGAAGGATGCGGAATCGGACGCGGAGCTGCCCGCGTCGGACATCGAGGGCCTCGCCCGCCGTCACGCCAATCCCTACGACCTCCTCCTGCGGACCCAATCCCCGTCCGTCCTCGATCTGGGGGCGGGCGATCTCTCCTTCGCCAACGAGCTCGTCGAGCGGTATCTGGCCGGGGTGCGGCAGGCCGGGACGTCGCTGACAGTCCACTGCATCGAGCGCTTGAGCCCGGGCTCCCGATGGGGAAGCCGCCTCCATGCCGATCCACAGCGCCTGGCTCGGCTGCGCGACGCGACCGCCGACCTCTCGTTTCTATTCTGGCCCGGGCAGGACATGTTCGCGCTCGATTCGCTGGAGGGCCACCGGGACCGTTACACGATTGCGGTCTGCAACGCGCCTGCCACGCCCACCTTTGCCTATGAGCCGACCCGGCTGTCCCCCGAGGTGATTGCAGGGCATCTCGCAGAGACCAAGGGACGCTTCCGCAAGGTCCGCATCGAGGGCGAAGAAGCCCTGGAGGTCGTGCATCGGGGCCGCGCCCTCATCTTTCCACCGTGGAAATTCGACGTCCGAGGCCCGCTCGCGCTGCTGGACCTGATGGCACGCAGGGCGCAACTGTGCCTCCTCACGGCCGTCGACAACGAGGTCTTCTGGGAGCTGCTGGCGCAGCTGCTCGCCGACGAGCAGGTCCGGCCTCGCGACCGACTGTTCACGCCCGATGTCCTTCCCCAGGTCTTCGGCCCCCTGTACGCGAAGTTGGCCGGGCTTCCGCTCGGCCATCGACTCGACCTCGCCACGCTCGCCGCGTTGCGCCCGCGGATTCCACGCGTCCTGCCACGCGGTCGCCATCTCGAGCCCGTATTTGGCTTCCGGTACGTCGAGGTTCGCCGCGGCGCCCAATTGTCCGGCATCCCCGCCGGCAGCACCGCCGGCCTCTACCAGACCATGGCCGAGGAAGCTCCGCCGTGGTTCCTCACCCTCGTGCCCGAGTCGCACTGACGCAGACCGCGAGTCGACTCGCGCTTCCATCGTCCTTGGCGAGACAACAGCGACGGCCCAACCCTGCGCAAGGCCTTGAAAATTGACGCTCTGGGGGTCGTCTGCTAAGCTTTTGAAGCGCTCACACCGGTCCGTCCCTCATGCGACCTGCGCTCATAAGATATGGACAATACAGCGAAAATCTCCGCAATCATCGATAACATCGAACGGGTCATCAAAGGCAAGAACGAGGTCATTGAGCTCGCCCTCGTCTGCTTGCTGGCCCGAGGCCACCTGCTCATCGAGGATGTGCCCGGCGTCGGGAAAACCACGTTGGCCCATACGCTCGCGCAGACGCTCCATTGTCAGTTCCACCGCATCCAATTCACCAGCGACATGCTGCCCAGCGACGTGCTGGGAGTCACCGTCTATAGCTCGAATCGGGAAGAGTTCGAGTTCAAGCCCGGACCGATCTTCTCCAACATCGTGCTGGCGGACGAGATCAACCGCACGACGCCCAAGACGCAGAGCAGCCTCCTCGAAGCCATGAGCGAAGCGCAGGTGTCCATGGACAATCAGACGCACACGCTTCCCCAGCCCTTCATGGTGATCGCCACCCAGAATCCCGCCGAGCACCACGGCACCTTTCCCTTGCCCGAGTCCCAACTGGACCGGTTCCTGATGCGTATCCGGATCGGGTACCCGGATCGGGAGGCCGAGCGGGAGATTCTCGATCGACAGCAATCCTTGCATCCGACCGACGAGCTCGGCTCCGTGATCTCGGCCCAGGAGGTGCTGGACCTTCAGGACCGCGTGGAGAAGGTGCGGCTCGATGAAAGTCTGCTGGACTACGTGCTGTCCATTGTCGCCGAGACCCGCCACAACGACCTGCTGTCCCTCGGCGTCAGCCCGCGGGGCGCCACCTCGCTCTCGCGGGCGGCCAAGGCGCTCGCCCTGGTCCGGAGCCGCGACTACTGCCTCCCCGACGACATCAAAGAGCTCGCCCCGATCGTGCTTCCCCATCGCGTGACCCTGAATCTCTCGCGCGGCGCGCGCGGGCGCCGCTTCGAGGAAGCCGAGCAGATCATCCGCAGTATTCTCGAATCGATACCGGTGCCACTCTAGGGAGAACATGGGTTCGCGGTCCGTGACCCCTGACCCCTTACCCTGCTGTCTGCCATGCGCGTCAGCCCCATTCGAAGATTCTTCCGCTGGCTCTATCGCAACCGCTCGATCAGCCTGACCCCCGAAGGCACCCGCTTCGTGCTGCTCGCGGCCGCCATCGGCCTGGCCGCCATCAACACCGGCAACAACCTGCTGTACCTGCTTCTCGCCATGATGCTCAGCCTGATCGTGGTGTCGGGTGCCCTGTCCGAGCAATGTCTCCGGAGACTCTACATTCAGCGGCGCCTGCCCGAACACATCTTCGCCGGATTCCCGGGGACCGCCTATTTCTCAATCGCGAACCGGAAGTCTCGCCTGCCTTCCTTTTCGATCCGTATCCTTGATGTGATCGATGAGCAACCGATCGATCGTGGCGTGCACGTGCTTCACCTGGCGCCCGAGTCCTCGGCCTTGCGGTCCTATCCCCTTCTGGTCGCCCGTCGGGGCCGGTTCCGCATTGACGGCATCAAGGTGCTGACCCGCTTCCCGTTCAGCCTCTTCGTCAAAGGTCTGGCCTTGTCGCTCCCCTCTGAGGCCATTGCCTATCCGCCGATCAAGCCTCTTCCCGACGACATCTACGACCAGATCGAAGGACTGGGGCAGGACAACCCCGTCCCGAAACGCGGGCCCGGGGTCGACTTGTACAATCTCCGTCTCTACCACCCCGGCGACGACTCCCGGGCCATCCACTGGCGCACGACAGCGAAAACGTCCCTCCTCATCATCCGCGAGACCCAAGCCGAGGATCAGCACCACATCACGCTGGCCTTCCCGACGGCTCTGCCGGCGGCGTCCGGTACGAGCGGGGTCAGCGCCGCCGGCATGGAACAGTCCTTCGAGACGGCGGTCGAGCTGACCGCATCCCTGGCGGCTCATTTCCAGGAGCAGGGATTCGCGATCCGCGCGATCGTGGGCGATCAGGAGGTTCCCGGTGCAACGGGGGAGGAACAGCTGTTCCGCATCTTGAGAGTGCTGGCCCTCTGCCAGCCCATCCCGGCCCCGCAGGCGGACGCCGGCCTGGGGGTCTTCAAGTCCCTCCTGGCGCAGACGCCGCCCCATGAGATGGTCCTGCTGATCCTCCCCTGGGAGGATGCCCGTCTGGAGGCCTGCACAGCCGGCGTGGAAACCGTGTTCCGCGCTCACGAGGTCGAGGCCACCCATGCGCGTTGAGGGTTCCTTTCGCGTCAGCTCCATTCTCCTGGTGGCGGCCGCATTCATGGGCTTGACCCTCGCGGCCCCAATTCCCTTACCGCTTCTCATCACAGCCTTGGGCTCGATCGCCATCACGCTGGCGCACGCGGCCGGCTGGCGGCTCGGGGGCGTCGCCGGGCGACTGTCCCAGGTGTCGACGAGGGTCTGGAACGTCCTGATGGTGCTGGCCTTCGTCGTCTGTGTCACGGACCTCATCTGGCTGTCCAAGGACCTGTTGCTGGCCGGCACGAATTTTCTCATCGTGCTCATGATCAACAAGTTGTTCAACCTCCACCAGCGGAAAGACTTCCTGTACCTCTATGCCATCAGCTTTCTCATGCTCCTGGCGACCGCCGCCCTCACGGTCGAGGCCTGGTATGCCCTGGTTTTCATCTTCTACCTGCTCGCGGCCATCTGGACATTGCTGCTCTATCACTTGAAGAACGAGGACGAGGAGAACCGAAAAGCCGGTTCGGCGGGTGTGTCGATCCCGCCCATCACGCTCAGCAGCCGCTTCTTCTGGACCACGAACGCGGTCGCCTTCCTCGCGCTCATCTTGACCCTCGCCATCTTCTTTGTCACCCCGCGCGCCGGGGCGGGGTTCTTCCAGAAGGGACGAGGCCAGCCCATCCGCATGTCCGGGTTCTCGCAGAAAGTGGATCTCGGCGTCATCGGCAACGTCAAGCTGGACCCCACGGTGGTCATGCGGGTCGATTTCCCCGACCTCACCGGTCCCGGAGAGGGACGCGTGTATCTGCAAGGAGCGGTCTACGACCATTACACGGGGCGGTCCTGGGTCAACACGCTCACTCGCCGGCGGGCCGTCGGCCAGATCTACACCGGATCGTTTCTCGTGTCCCGGGACCAGCGTGCCTGGGCAGACAGCAAGGTCGTGCGGCAGGAAGTGTTGATCGAGGCCCTGGACGCCCCTGTCCTGTTCGGCGTGCCGGTGGTCCAGCGCGTCAGGGGCACCTTCCCGATGCTGCAAGCGGACGACATCGGCGGGCTCCATCTTCCCTACCCGCCGTCCTCGCGCTTCCAGTACACGGTCTTCTCGATTCCCAACGAGCTCGAGCCGGGCGACAAGCGGGCGACCTCGTTCCTGTACCCGCCCCGGATCACAGGACGGTTCCTCCAATTGCCGCCGCTCAGCCCGAGGGTCTCGGACCTCTCTCGGGCCGTCGCGAAGAATGCCGCCACACCCTACGAGAAGGCGCTCGCCATCAAATGGCATCTGCTCGGCAACTACCGATACAGCCTCGACGTCGGCCGCAAGGCTTCCGAAAGCCCAGTCGAAGACTTCCTCTTCGATCGCAAGACGGGCTACTGCGAGCACTACGCGACGGCCATGGTCCTGATGCTGCGCAGCCTCGACATCCCGGCCCGCCTGGTCACCGGCTTCATGGCGGGCGAATGGAACGACTTCGGTCACTACTACACGGTCCGCCAGCAGGACGCGCACGCCTGGGTCGAGGTGTACTTTCCCCGATCGGGCTGGATCATCTTCGACCCGACACCGAGCCTCATCGCCAGTCCCAGAAACTCGCCGATGGAGGTCGTGGCACGGCTCCTCGATTCGTTCCGCGTGAAATGGACGCGACTCGTCGTCCAATACAGCTTCCGCGATCAACAGGCCGTCCTCCACCAGCTCCGGGAGCGAAGCCAGCCGGTCCGGTCCCGGGCGGCCGAATGGGTGGCCACCGCCATGAAGGTCGTCAGGAATTGGCGGGTGTGGGTGCTGACCCACGTCAGGGACTGGGATTGGACGGTGCTGGCCGGGTGGGTGGCGGCGGCCTCGATGCTGTGGATCACCGTCCTTCGCTGGGCGCGACGGAGACGCCTCCGCTTGCTGGGCGCAGTCTCACGGTTCACGCCGGACCAACAGGCGGCCACCCGCTTCTACGCACGCATGCTTGGGCTGCTCGAGCGGCGCGGGCTGTCCAAGCCGCCGACTCTCGCGCCCTTGGAATACGCACGATCCGTCGCCGCGCAGTGGACCGACGCCGCGGGGCTCGTCAGGGTGCTCACCGATCTGTACTGTCGAGGCCGATTCAGCTGCGCCCCCCTCTCGGCCGACGATCTCTCCTTGGCCGATCGCCTGCTCGACGACCTCGGCCGGTTGTTGAATACCGATCGGGAACAGGCCGCAGGGGCCTAGCCCGGCACCTCACAGATTCCTTCCGTGGATCACCCTAGCGATCCCCCTCTCCCCCAGTACCCGTTGCTCTTCCCATTAACCAGCACCGTTTGCCGCCATCCCGCTGAACCAGGGCGACAGGTCCACGTTCCCTCCGGTGATCACCACACCGATCCGTTTTCCCTCGAGGGCTCGCTCCGGCCTCAACAGCGGCGCCAGCGCCACGGCGCTCGACGGCTCGATGACGAGCTTGAGACGTTCGAACGCGAACCTCATGGCCTGCACAATTTCCGCCTCCTCGACGGTGAAGAAGTCGGTGAGGTGTGCCCGAAGAATGGGCAGCGTCAGGTCTCCAAGACTCGTCCGCAGGCCTTCCGCAATCGTCCGCGGGTTCGTCATCGGGACGATGCGATTCTCGCGGACGGAATGGAGCGCGTCCAGCGCGCCTGCCGGCTCGCAGGCATAGATCGCGAGGGAAGGGCTGAGGGCGTGACCGGCCACGCACGATCCTGACAACAGCCCGCCCCCGCCGATTGGGGCCATGATCACGTCGAGCTCCGGCACGGCCGCAAGAAACTCGAGGGCGGAGGTGCCTTGTCCCGCGATCACGGCGGGATCGTTGAAGGCATGGACGTAGTGCCCCTTGAGCGACGCCACGCGTTCCGCCAGGAGCTGGTCGGCCTGGTCGCGGTCGGCCGCTTCGTAGATCGTGGCGCCGTAATCGATGACGGCGGCACGCTTCATCGGATTGACGGGAGCGTGCATGACGATGTGGGCCGGCATGTTCTTCA
>JBFKNO010000073.1:0-10884 GCA_041629275.1 Nitrospiraceae bacterium | reverse complement strand
TTCGGCACACACAGCGATCTGCGGGTCGGGCTTCCCTGGCAGACCGTGATGGATGGGGAGCGGCCGTATCATGAACCCATGCGGCCCCTCTATATCGTCGAAGCGCCACGGGAACGCATCACCGTGCTGATCCAAAAGAATAACATCCTTCAGCGATTCTTTGACGGCCGGTGGGTTCATCTCGTGGCCCTGGAACCAGAGGAAGGAGCCTTGTACCGGTATCTTCCCAAGCACGGGTGGGTGGTCGTGCACGAACCGGCGCGACAGGGCTCGTAGTCGGTCGAACCTGATTGGAAGGAGTCCAGGCCATGAGCGGATTGATTCTTCATCCTATGAAAGAGATCAAGATCATCTTCGAGGGCGAGCACATGGGATTTGTGTCTGACTTGCTGGAAAAGGTGAAGGCCACCGGCTACACCGTCATCACCAACATTTCCGGGAAAGGCCACCACGGTTTCCATGAAGGCCATCTCATGTTCAACGATACGAGCAGCCTGGTGATGCTGATCACGGTCGTGCCGGAGGACAAAGTGGAGCCCATTCTTTCCGGCCTGATGCCGCTGTTCAACCGCCATTCTGGCAATATGTTCGTCTCGGACGTGCAGGTCAGCCGTCGTGAGCGGTTTTCCTCATCTGACCAGCAGGAAGGTGCTCCGCGATAAGTCTCGTCGCCGGAGGCAGCCGTCTCCCCTCGGCGTCAGCGCTCATGTCGAGGGAGTGCAAACACGACCGCAGGCCCTCTTTTCGATCGCTGGCAAGACAGGAAGGAGTGAGCGATGGCGACTATGAGGTGTGGCCGGGATTTGTGAGCCCGGACCGACTCCTGGTGAACTGGTACCGCTGTCGTTTCATGTCGACCCGAAATCTTAAGGATGCGGATGTCAATGCCTTCCTCGACACCCTCAGTGAGAAATGGTGGTGGTCGGCAGCGCAAAGGCTTTGGAATTATGATGGGGCCTTAGACCACAGTAAGGCATACTAAATCCCACACATCCCGTGGCAGCTCCCAAAGGGGCTCGCTGCGGCCGCCCTGGGCGTGAGTGCCTGACGTGGGGTCGCCAAGGCTCAAGGCCCTTGGTGGTACGACGCCCCGATGGCGACCCGCCCTGCCCTCAAGGTCTCACCGCCAAGGTTCTGCCGGCCCTACTTTCCCAGAGAAAACAGACTCCAGGAAAATCGCCCGCGGCGTGTCAGGTCAGAGCCTCTCCTGGCAGACCGCGGCGAGTTGCTCGACGAAGCGTGTCGGGGAGGATTAGCCGGAGGACTCGCCAAGCGTCAGTCACATATATAGATTAAAACGATCGAAATGAATTTAATTTACTATTTGTCTATAAAACGTGGACCGGTTACAAGGAACTCATGATGATCTGCTGACGGTCAGAGTGGGTGAGGGAAGCCTCCTGACTGAAAGCGTGGGTGGCAACTGAAGCCGACGCAGCAAGGGTATCAAGACGTTGGTGGGGGCCGTTTCCGGAGAGAGCATCCTGGCGGGTTTAACCATAGCCAGGTCGCGGAACTCTTCGTCACAAAAGGAGAGGCAAAATGGAAACGTCGACGAGACACAGGGGGAGTCTGGGAATACAAGCGGTGGTGGCATCCGCGTTAGCCGCCCTTTTGACTGGCGGTCTTGCAGTATTCGCTCCGCTTGCTGAGGCGGACAGGTACCCCGTAGGCACGGAAACGCTGTGGGGGACTCGCGCGCTCATCGGAGCAGCGGACGGGGAGGATCCATGGGAGGAGGGAGACAGTCACATCGGAGCACTGGGCAGCGAAGACCCGTGGGAGGAAGGTGACGGGAACATCTGAACCAGTGGCTCGAAATTGTGCAAAAAGGGGCCCGGTGGGGCTGTGCGCGACGGGCCGAGCACGGCACCGAGCGGCTGAGCTAGTCGGAGTCAAGGGCGTGATATTATTGGGTGCCGCGAGGCCGCCAAGCGCATGCTCCCCCCACCGGGCCGCCAGCCAAAAAGATTGAGCGGAGGTTGGCCAAGGCGTTTACACCCTCCTGTTGGGCTGGCGCCTGCCCGCTCCGCTCGGGTCGAACCTCCAGGTACCTTTGAGCACGGAGACCAGGTGAAGCGGCTCAGGTCGAGTTAACAGGACCTGGGCGCCTGAGGGGGCGTGAGGCCTGGGATGCAACAGGCAAGGAGCGGTGAGAACTGCCTCGCGCGTTCCCCAAGATTAGGGTGATGCCGCACCCGGATGGCATGGAGAGGACAATGAGTATGTCACATCCCTCGGGTCAATCAATGCTACACCCTCGACGTACAATGCACCTAACCCTGGTTGCGGCGCTCATGCTCTTGCTGGGCTGTAGCGTGACGCCGACGCCGAGGCTGCCCCTGTATCTCTCCGAGCCCGGGGCGGGGACCGATATTGCGCTACGGCAGTGGGAGCCTCCTGTCCAGGACCGGATTCACGCAGCGCTGCTCGTGCGGTGGGACTCATCCTTTCAAGAGGCTGCGCCGCCGACCTCCGAGGACCTCTTCCAGTCTTTGGTTCAGCGCCTGCGGCTGCACATTGAAACGGCACTTCCGGTCAAAATTGTCACGGTCCTTGAACCAGACCTGCTGGCTCCGGGTGGCGGCTCGTCACACGTCATTCAAATCGCTCAAGAACGAACGGTTCCGTATCTCATCGTCGGCATTCTGTCCAGCGTCGAGATGGACTCTCCTCTGTCCATCCCCTTGAGCCTCGAGTCCGTCTACGTGGTTGGAACGCGTACGGAGAATTATACTTTGGCGGAGTTGGCGCTTCTGGACGGAGCCGACGGCCGCGTGCTCCTCTACGCCCAGGGACGCGGCTACATGCGGTTGGACAGGCCAGATGGAGAACAACAGTCAAACCTCTATCCGGTTATCCAGCGGTCAGAGGGGGAATCCCCGATTTATCCCGAGCCCGCGCGGGCCGAGGATGCCCTCAGGGAAGTAACAGGGGGAAAAGCTCTCGGACAGGCGCTCTATCTATTCAGTGAGCGCTGGAACCGGAGAGCCGAACGGTCTGGGGGCTAGTGTGGCTGTTCGCCGAATGAGGCCCGTTTTGTATCCAGAGGCCATCTGGCGGGCGAGCTCCTCCGTGAGACGGGACTTCCACCAAGCGAATGGCGTTGTGAGGGCGTAATTGCTGCCATCATCTGGGTGCCTCGTGATGCAGCCATCACTTCTCTGGGGAGCTCATCTCGAGTGATATCGGCTCCCATTCGGCGGATGGCAGGTAACGGGCGACCTGGTTGGTGTCCGGGGCCAGGGCGGTGAGCGTCACCCACTGGTGATGCAGTAAGTCTTGGAGCACCTCGTGCCGCTGGATGATCGGGGTAATCCTGTCCGGAGGCGCTTCGATCACGATCAGGAGCCGCATCGGCTCGTGGTAGCGGATGCTGCCATCGTTGACGGTCTGGAGCGGCAAGCCGGTCTGAAGATCGCTCTGTCTGCCGAGCATGACCCCGACCCCGCTGACCACGTTGTGGATCACCTTGCTGCCGCTGCCATAGGCCCAGGGATCCGCAGCCGAAAAGTAGTGCTCCATGTTGATCCATTCCCCCACGATCATCGGCGCGGTCATGATGGTCTCCAGAAGATTTCCCGTTCGGTCCTGATCGGGGTCGTAGGAGTGCAGGAACACGCGGGCGTCGAGGTTGAGATCCTTCGTCAAGGCGCGCCGGCCGATCAGAAAGGCGGCGTTGCTCGACAACCCCCATTCCGGGCGCACCTGTGCCCAGTCGGCGCTCTTGGCAAGGACGGTCCTGGCGGCCTCGGCCGGAGTCATCCCACGGCGGCTCCCCGGAAGTCGTCCGCATCGCTCGACGGCGGCCGCGGTGCGCGCGCGAGCCAGGGCGGTGACCAGGCGGGCCACGGCGGCCCCGTGTGTAGGCGGCATGTCCTCCAGGTCGTAGAGACGCACCTCGTCGGTCGTCGTGATGTGCTTGCCGGCGAGGAACCGGGTGTCGTTCGGGATCAGGATACCCCGGTCACGCAGCGCCGCGCGCACCTCGGCGCGATTGGCCATGCCGGCCAGTACCCGCGCGTTGGGGTCGCCGTGACTGCCTCCGCAGGCGCCGCAGTCGAGCGCGGCGGCGTAGGGGTTGTTCTCCGTGGCGCTCCCGTGGCCGCAGAGCAGCACGAGCGGCGCGAAGCTGGTCGTTAGCCCGAACAGGCGCAGCCCGACCTCCACGAAGGCGGCCTGTTCGGCGACCGTGAACCCGTGGGAGGCCAACTGCTCCTGGCGGGCCTCGCGATCCCGCGGGGTCAGATCGCAGGCGCGTCGCAGGTCGTCGAGGAGCCCGTCCGGCACCGTGGGCTCGTCGAGACCCAAGGCCGCGCGCCGCAGACGCTCGATGGCCTGGGGGTCCTCGCCGAGGCGTTGCCGGAACCTGTCCCGCTGATGCCAGAGCCACTGGGCGACGGCAGCCCTCTCATGGGCCGCCAGCCAGGACTCCGCCTCCTCGGGGCTCGCCTTGGCGGTCCGGACGTGGGTGCGGATCGGAGGCGCAAGCCAGCCGCGGATCCGCTCGCGCAGCCGGGTGAAGGACAGGCGAAAGACGGTCTTGCCGACCAGACCGGCGGTGAAGAACAGGCCGAGCCCATCGATCAAGGCCACGCTTGCGAGCGGGCTGCTCTTGAGATCGTGAAAAAGATGATGGCCGAGGGACTGCCAGGCGGAACCGGTCGCATAGGCCTGGATCCGTTCGTGCTGGCTCGGCCGGGGCAGCTCGGCCACCCGGTGCTTCGGCTTGATTAGCACGGGGCACAGGGCCTGCTCATCGCACTGGTCGAAGCCGCGATAGCGCAGCGGGACGCCGAAGAACCCGGCGAACCCGAAGGTCTCGTAGGCCCCCTGGGCCTCGAGGTGCCGGCGAAACGGCTCGGAACGCACGTCGATGCAGAACACCGCCTGGGCTTCGGGCCGCGGCGCGGGCTCGCCCACCCGGCGGCGACGAGACGCGACGAGCCTTGCGAGGAAGGATCGCCGGTATTGATCCTCGTAGGCTTCGAGCACGACCGGCGCCTGCGCCTCGGGGGGAAAACGATCGAGCCAGTCGAGGGGCGCCTGAGAGACGCGGGGGGACAGCCGCCGCACGTGCCCGGGAGACAGGGCCAGAAATTGCGCCAGGTGGAACCAACGCCACCCGTCCCGGCACAGACGGTCGAGATTGCTCTCCCCGCGGTTCGACACGTCACCGTGTTGCGCCTGGCCCGTGGGGCCGGGCGGAGCTTCGCCGGTGCACTCGACCCCGAAGCCGCTGGCGAATTCCCGCTCGTAGAACAGGCGGACGGCGAGGTAGTCCACGGGCGAAATGGGGTGCTGGCGTTGCGGCTCGTACTCGGGGTTCTCGCCGCGCCATCGGATGAAGCCCGTCCAGCCGGGCAGGTGCGCGAGGTGCCGGCCGAGGTAGTCGCGCCAGCCGGCCTCGGGGATACGAAGCCCGCACAAGGCGCCCACGATCGCATCCTCGGGGGCGTCCGGCAGCGCACGGATACGCTCTGCCCCTCCGGTCGAGCCCAGCAGGCGGAGGGTCAGATCCCGGGCAGCCAGACCCCGCCAGGCGGCGTAGAAGCCGAGCCTGCGCGAGGGCATGGCCCAGTCCGCGAGGCCTTCGTCGACGAAGGCGGCGCTCCATTTGATCATCTCTTGGTTGATCTGGTCGACCAGATCGATGCCCATCTCCTCCCGCATTCGGTCCGCCAGGGTGCAGCCGCGGTCGGCTCGACGCATCGAGCTGCCGGCCCCGGCGTGGACGTCGTCCTCGTCCGGGTCGTCATCCAGCTTGAGCATTTCCAGGGTGGCCTGCCAGAGATCGCGGATGTAGTCCCGCTCGAGCGGGGGCGTGGTGGCGAGGCGGGAAAGCGCCTCCCGTCTGGTCGGCAGAGGCACGTCGTCGCGGAAGCGAGCGGTGGCATCCTCGTGGGTCCGCCGCCAGTGGAGGGCCGTGGGGATGGTCGGCTCGATCTCGTAACGCAGGTGAAGCACCAGGGCATCCTCCGCCGTGATGCGTGAGGAGCCGATCACGACCGGTGCCTCCTCGGCTGGCCAAGGCACCAGCCTCCGCAGCGCGCGACGAATCCCTGCTTCAGTCACGCGCCCCGTCTGCCACAGCACGCGACGCTCCTCCCTGCCCGGATAACCCTTGCCGCCGATCAGGCGTTCGGCCTCGCGAATAGCGTGATCAAAGGGCCGCGTTTCCAGGCCGTGCAGCGGATTGTGGTGGATGAACGTGCGCATGGGCCAGAATTGCGCCACGGGCTCGCCCGCGTGGGCAATCAAGCCGCGAAGGTGCTCGCGCTCGGCTGGGGAGAGAGCCTGCCTCCTGGTCGTCTCCGGAGAAGGCATGGAGGGAGTCTCAGCCAAATGGGATCATCGGGTTGGCCGGTCAACTGTAGCACAAGAAGGGTAAGCCGGCGAGGATTGTCGGGAGGGGGCCGGGCGGGGCGCCGGGCTCCAGAGCGGCTTGTGCCTCGGCTGATTGCGCCATATAATGCGGCCCGCGACAAGGAGGGTGGCGGGTGGCTCAGCGACGGACCAAAGGCGAGATCGAGGCGAACATCCGGAACGCGGTCATCAAGTTCGAGCAGGAGTTCATGGGGCGTGGCCCCAGTGATGTGAAGGCCTTTATCGTCCGCGATATCATCCTGGTGCGGCTCAAGGGGGTGCTGACCCCGGCGGAGCGGCAATTGGCCAAGAGTCCGGAAGGCGTGGAGATGGTCAAGCGCATGCGGCAAAACCTGATCGCCCAGGGGCGCGAAAGCCTCGCCAGCGAGGTCATGGCCCTGACGGGGACCAATGTGTTGGGCCTCTTCACGGATATCGATACCCAGATCGGGGAACGCGTCATCGTCTTGACCGTCGATCGAGATCTCGAGGCGGTGTTCCAATAGCCGCTCGCGCGCTCATTTTTTGACCAGCGTCTCTGCCCGTGTGGCGATCGTCTCGGCGCGGAAGCCGGGCAGGACGTAGACCCACCCCCCAAGCCGCTGGTTCAGTGCTTCCGCTTCCTGCTGGACGACCTCCGGGGCCTTGAGCTTCGCCGCGGCCTCGTCCGAGGCGGCGGGCTGCTGCTCCGATTTGTCCTCTCTCTGCTCGTCCTTCTCGCCGGCATCCGGCGGCTTGCGAACAAGCGCGCCATCGAACTCCGCCGATAGCGTGGCCCGATGGCGGCCCTCCTGCTCGACCATCGTCAGCGTCACGCGCAAGCCGTCGAAGGTCTCGAGACGGGCCGTCAACCGGCCTTTCCTCGGCAGGGTCACGTCCTCCCGTCGCTGAACATCGTCCAGGGTCAGATGCGCCATCGTGTCCGCGATGTTGTTGACGGAGAATTGTGAGCGGACTTCGGCCCTCTTGGGAACTCCGAGGAGGCGGAAGTCGAGCTCGCCGGGTTTTGCTTTGCGCAGCAGAATCGTGTGGCCGTCCGGATGCGTGACGCGGACCTGGCGCACCCGCTGCGTGTCGATGTTGAGGATCTGTCGGTCGATCCAGCCGAGGGGCGCCTGCTCCGGCCGCACCCGTCCGATGGCCAGCCAGGTCTGCGCCTCGTCGGCCTTCCGCACGTAGACCTCGTCGCGGGTCGAGTCGGCACGCGATGGCTCCCGTTTGCCGACCAGCACCGCGGCCAGGACGGCACCCTCCGTGGCTCTCAGCGTCACCTGCGTCGCAGCGGATCCTTCGACGATGACGTCCTGAACCCCGAGCTTGGCGTAATGCTCGGGATTCTTGGTCTTGGGCTCGAGGATCGTGAGCTCGGCGAGTCCGATCACCACCGACCTGACCTTGTCCATGGCCGCGTAATAGTCGTCTTTCTCCTTTACGACCCAGGTGTCTCCGGTCCTCGCAACGGTGACGGTTCCGGTTGCCGTGGTGACCGTCACCTCGCGCACGTCGTTGATCCGATCCAAGAGCTCGGGGAAGACGGGTTGTCCCTTTGCCGGAATGCCGTCGCGCTTCTCTTGCGCGAGAAAGAGCGCGGCGATGACTGCCACGGCGGTGAGGGCGAGAAGGATGCCGAGAGACTTGGCGCTCATGGAGAGGTCGTGGCGGACCGGGATCCGTTGCGCTGCCGGCCGCTCCTGAGGCCGATCGCCAGGCCGAAGAGGCCGATCAGCAAGGGCATCAGGCCGATGTTGAGGAACTTGAGCCAGGAATCCAGGCGGTCGATGTTGCGGCGAAGCTCCCGCTGCACGCGGCGGAGATCCGAACGAATCTCGACCAGCTCCTGGCGAAACCGCTCGAGCTCCTGCTCCTGCTCCACGCTGAGAATGAGCGCGCCGCCCTCCGGCTCGTTCGCCTGCAGCTCCTGGATCTTGCGTTCCGTGGCGCGCTTCCGCTCGAGCAGCTCCTGCTCGACCTGACGGAACTCCAGCTCCGCTTGTTGTTGCAACCCCCTGACCATCGTGAAGGGACGCTTGTAGCCGCCCCGGGTTCTGACACCGATGAGGTCGTTGCTGCCGCTCAGATTCTCGAGCGCGTTGGCGATGAAGGCCCCGTTGCTCGAGGTGGGAACCCCGATACGTTGGCCAAGGAACGATTGCACCTGCACCCAGAAATAGTCCTGGAGCAGATCCGTGTCGGCGACGACGATGACGTTGATCGGTCCCTGCGATTCGGGGATGTGAGGAGCCGGCGATGGGGGGGCGGTCGCCGCGCGTTCCTCGCCGGCGGGCTGCTTCGGGGGACCGCCGGGAAAGGCCGATCGCACCTTTCCTCGGATGCGGGCCGCGAGGCTATAGGATTCGCCGTCCGGCCGATACGCCTGGAGCAGGCTCGCCACATCGGTCGCGAATTGCACCACGCCCACGTTGATGGCCATCGCCTGGTCATCCGTCTCGATGAGCGGGGAGAACTCGGTCATCCGACCCTCCAGCTTGGTGATCGCCCCCGGGGTCGCGAGGCTCACGGTCCGAAGGTCGGCGGTGACGATGTCCTCCCGGGCGAGCTGCGACCCGGGCAGCTCCATCCACACCGGGTAATCGGCGACGGCCACGCGCGACTCCCGCCGAAACTGGACCCGCCTCGCAAAGGTCGAGTCCCCGATGACCTTCCCGGGCAGCATCTCGATGCCCCACGCGTCGAACAGCTTCGGGAGATCGGAGCTCCGTTGCGCGCTCCCGCCCCTGGGGCCGAACTGGGAGAGGCCCGGCTGATCGGCCTCCGCGTGCGGATCCACGAAGATGAGCGCGCGCCCCCCTCTGAGCACGAACTGGTCGACGGCGTATTGGGTGGGCTCACCCATGTTCTTCGGATGCACGAGCATGAGCACGTCGACCTCTTCCGGAATCACCGTGGTGTCGGGAGAGAGGGTGCGCAGGTCGAAGAGCTGGCTGAGGTGGTCGTAGATCACCCAGGGCGGGCTGCCGCCACCGCCCGGCGCGAAGGGTGACGGCGAGCCACCCGCCAGAGGGAGAGCGCTGATCAGGCCGATCACGTGCTGCGTGGGGTTGGCGAGCTGCGACACGAGCTTCGCCAGGTCGTACTCGAGAAACTCTTCCCGATCGGGCTGAAAGAACGGGATGATCTGCTCTTCGCCGATTGCGCTCGTGCCGACCAGGCCGAAATAGAACAGCGTGTCGCCCTCACCGATCGGCACGCCCTGCAGGCCGTATCCCACCGCCCGGTCCTCGTCCTCGGAAAAGGCCTCGGGATCGATGACCTCCAGCCGGATATTTCCATCGGCAGCCTGCTCGAACTCCGCGAGCAGCTCGCTGACGCGGATGGCGTAGCTGCTGATCCCGGGCAGGAGCGGCGCGAGCTTCCTCGAGAGGTACAACCGCAAGGTGATCGGCTCCTCGACCCGCGACAGGATGTTCAGGACGCCCGGCGAGAGTGTGTAGAGATTGCTCTCCGTGAGGTCCAACCGGGCCGATGTCAAGGCCGCGTTGCTGAAGACGTTCACGGCGAAAAACAACACGACCGCGATTACCAAGCCGGTGCCGGTCAACAGGGTTCGCTGCGTCATGGCGCGGTCCTCTTTACTCCGCCTTCTTCAATTCCAGGATCATCGCCGTCGCAAAGAGCCACACGGCGATCAAGGATGAAAAGTAGATGACGTCGCGCAGGTCGACGACACCCTTGGTGATGGCGTCGAAGTGCGCAAGGAAACTGAAGGAGCTGATTGCGCTCACGATGACGTGCGGGGCCCAGCCGCTCACGAAGTCCAGCACCATGGGAAAGCCGCTCAGGACGAAGCCCAGACCCACGACGACGCTGAGCACGAAGGCGATGACCTGATTTTTGGTCAGGGCCGACATGCAGGAGCCGATGGCCAGGAAACCGCCGGCCAGAAACAGGCTTCCGAGGTAACCGGCGGCGATCACCCCGTTGTCAGGGTCGCCGAGCACGTTGACCGTGATCCACATCGGGAAGGTCAACGCCAGGGCGACGGCCGTGAAACACCAGGCCGCCAGAAACTTCCCGATGACCGCCTCCGCCAGGGTCACGGGCAGCGTCAGCAGGAGCTCGATCGTGCCGCCTCTGCGCTCCTCGGTCCACAGGCGCATGGCCAGGGCCGGCACCAGCACCAGATACAGCCAGGGGTGAAAGTCGAAGAAGGGACGGAGGTCCGCTTGGCCGCGGATGAAGAAGTTGCCGAGGTAAAAGGTGAACGTGCCGCTCAAGAAAAGGAAGATGACGATGAACACCGCCGCGATGGGGGTCGCGAAGTAGCTGCCCAGCTCCCGCTTGAAGATGGCCCAGATGCGCGGCATGCTCCCGGCTCCCTCCTATGTGAGTGACTGCGACGGAATGGTCAGTGACCGAAACACGTCGTCCAGTTGCCCGCGCTCCACCTGCAATTCCGTGACTTCCCACTGCCGCTCGCGGGCGCAGTGGCTGACCGCCTGCAGGATGGAGCGTCCCTGCTCGGGAATGATGCGGGACCGCCACAGGCCGTCCCGGTCT